>NZ_PSVQ01000050.1:0-20824 GCF_002932395.1 Rathayibacter sp. AY1D9 | reverse complement strand
CCGCCGTCCCCGCGCTGGTCGGCCGACGGATCGGCGTCAGCGGGATCGGCGTCGTCGCCGCTCCGCGCGCGCACCCCCCGCCCGAAGCAGCCGCCCGCTCCGCCCTCGTCCGCGTGGATCGCCGGCGTCCGCGGCTCCGGCTTCACGCTGCTGGTGATGGGGATCATGATCCTCGCGGTGGTCGTGCTCGCCCCGAGCATCAAGAACTTCGTCGAGCAGCGCGCCGAGATCGCCGAGCTGCAGCGCTCGGTCGACGCGGCCAAGACCCAGGCGCAGAACCTCGACGAGCAGCGCACCCGCTGGTCCGACCCGGCGTTCATCCGCGCGCAGGCCCGCGAGCGGCTGTACTTCGTGATGCCCGGCGAGGTGAGCTACCTCGTGCTCGACGACGTGACGCTCGCCCAGCAGGCGCAGCAGCCCGCGAGCGACACGGTGCAGGAGACCCCGAGCGACTGGGCCGGATCCCTGCTGTCCTCGATCGCGGTCTCGGGCCTCGGCGAGCCGACCGCCGACGAGTTGACACCGACTCCGTAGCTCCCGCCCGGCCCCGCGTACACTGGAGCGTCCTCCCGGCCGTCCGTCCTCTGGAGCCCCCGTGACCACGCCCCCCTTCGATCCGCCGTCCGAGCGCGACATCGCGGTCGTCTCCGCCCAGCTGGGCCGTCCCGCCCGGGACGTCGTCGGGATCAGCGCACGCTGCGTCTGCGGCGACCCGACGGTGGTCTCCACGAGCCCCCGCCTGTCCGACGGCACGCCGTTCCCCACCTTCTACTACCTGACCCACCCCGCCGCGACGGCCGCGATCTCGCAGCTCGAGGCCACCCAGGTCATGGTCGAGTACAACGCGATGCTCGCCGAGGACGAGGAGCTGCGCGAGGCGTACGCCGCTGCGCACCGGGCGTTCCTGGCCGACCGCGAGAGCGTCGGCTCCGTCCCCGAGATCGCGGGCATCTCCTCCGGGGGCATGCCCTCGCGGGTGAAGTGCCTCCACGCCCTCGCCGCGCACGCCCTCGCGGCGGGCCCCGGCGTCAATCCGATCGGCGATCTGGCCCTGGCCCGCGCCGACTGGTCTCCCGAGCGCTGCGCCTGCAGGCCGCTCGACGCGTAGCCGCTCCTACCGGAGCCACGGAGGCGCCACCACCGGCGCGCTCTTCGCTAAGCTGATTCCCAGTCGGGGTCAGTGCTGCCCACCGCATCGAGAGCGGGCACTTCGCATTGCGTGAGGGTGTTCGCATTGTCCATCCCTCTTGGAGAGTCAACCGTGCCCAGAATCCTGATCGTCGGAGGCGGCTACGCCGGCTTCTACACCGCGTGGAAGCTCGAGAAGCAGCTCCGCCCGCACGAGGCAGAGGTCACGATCGTCGACCCGCTGCCCTACATGGCGTACCTGCCCTTCCTCCCCGAGGTCGCCGCGGGGTCGATCGAGCCGCGCCACGCGATCGTCTCGCTCCGCCGCCACCTCAAGAAGACCGCGATCCTCGCCGCCAAGGTGACGAAGATCGACCACGCGAACCGCACCGCGACGATCACCCCGACCGTGGGCGAGCCCTACGAGTTCGAGTACGACCAGATCGTCGTCACCGCCGGCTCCGTCTCGCGCACCTTCCCGATCCCGGGCGTCGCCGACAACGCGATCGGCCTGAAGACGATCGAGGAGGCGACCGCGATCCGCGACCGCATGCTCACGAACTTCGACAAGGCCGCGTCGCTCCCCGCTGGCCCCGAGCGCTCGCGCCTGCTGACCGTCACGGTCGTCGGCGGCGGGTTCGCGGGCATCGAAGTCTTCGCCGAGCTGCGCTCCTTCGCGAGCGCGCTGCTCAAGCGCTACCCCGAGATCGACTTCGAGGAGACGCAGTTCCACCTCATCGAGGCGATGGGCCGGATCATGCCCGAGGTCGCCCTCGAGACGAGCCACTGGGTGCTGAAGAACCTCGACCAGCGCGGCGCCACCGTGCACCTCGACACGCAGCTCAAGTCGGCCGAGAACGGCGTCATCCAGCTGTCGACGGGCGAGAGCTTCGAGTCGGACCTCATCATCTGGACCGCGGGCGTCATGGCGAACCCGTCGATCAAGAACTCCGACCTGCCCATCGAGGAGCGCGGCCGCCTGCGCGTGCGCGCCGACCTCCGCGTCGGCCACGACGACGTGCTCGTCGAGGGCGCCTGGGGCGCCGGCGACGCAACGGCCGTCCCCGACCTCACCGGCGGCGGCGTCGGCGGCTTCTGCGTGCCGAACGCCCAGCACGCCGTCCGCCAGGGCAAGCTCATGGCCAAGAACATCACCGCGGTGCTCCGCGGCGAGGAGCCGGTCGACTACGTGCACAAGAACCTCGGCGCGGTCGCGGGCCTGGGCATCGGCATCGGCGTGTTCCAGTCCGGCAAGATCGCTGTGAAGGGCTTCCCCGCCTGGGTGATGCACCGCGGCTACCACGGTCTCGCCATGCCCTCGTGGGAGCGCAAGTTCCGCGTGGTCTGGGGCTGGTGGAACAACCTCTGGCTCGGCCGCGACATCGCCTCGATCGAGGCCCGCGAGTACCCCCGCGGCTCCTTCGAGACCTACGCGTCGCGTCCGCGTCCGGCGGCCCCGGCCGCCGAGGCTCCGGCCGCGCAGGCCCCGGCGCAGATCCCCGGCCAGGCCGGTGCTCCGGTCCCGGTCGGCGGCGAGCCCGCCAAGTCCTGACACCGCCGCCGGGAGGATCGCTCCTCCCGGTGGTCGCCCCCATAGCCCAATCGGCAGAGGCAGACGACTTAAAATCGTCTCAGTCTGGGTTCGAGTCCCAGTGGGGGCACTCCGTGCGACGTGCCGCTCTCTAAGCGGCGCGGGCGTGCGCGCTGCGTCGAGCGGGCTCGAGCAGCCCGGCCTCGAGGGCCTGGGTGATCTCGCCCGGGGTGCAGTCGGCGCAGAGCACGACGAGCTCCTCCTCGGTGTCGCGGCCGCCGGAGCGGTCGAGGACGACGGCGTCGGTTCCGCAGAGTGCGCATTCGATCATGCGGGTACCGTACGTCCGACCTCCGACATGCGCGCGGCAGCGCCCCGGCGCGTCCCGCCCGGATCCGACAGGGCGCCGGGTGCGCCCCCGGACCGGTCGTCCGTGCGGCCGGAGGAGCCCGGTGTTCGGGAATCGGACGAGGATCCCGCGCGCCCGCGCCGCCTCGCCTAGAGTCGTCACCGGGCGGTTCCGAGCCCGGGCGCCCGCGTCCGGATGCGAGCCGCCCGGTCCACGGCGGGCGCCGGAACGGTCCCGCTTCTCGTGCCCGCGGGCACCGTCATGCACCGCCCGGCGACGGGCGGCCGGGAGGCCCCCATGGGGAAGCTGCTCTACGGAGCCTCGGGAGTCGAGATCGAGTTCGACGACCGCACGCTCACGCACGTCCAGATCGTCATCGCCAACAAGCTGCGCCGCCGCGAGAGCTTCTTCTTCTCCTGGCGGGACGACCCCGCGGTCGGCGACGGCCGCTCGAGCATCTGGCTCGACCCCTCCGTGCCCCTCTACTTCAAGTACTTCGGTGGACGGGTCCCCTCGATCAACCGCACCTGGATCGACCTGCTGACCGTCTCGGCGAACTCGTCCGGCGGGCTGCAGCTCGTGCAGGAGCCGGACGCCGCCCCCACCCCGCCGCCGAAGGGCGAGCAGGGCGCCTGACCCCCACCCGCCACGCCCCGGAGAAGAGCCCCATGCAGCGCGACGTCTCGGCCCGCCTGACCCTCGACGTCGCGGCTCCGGCCGCCCTCGTCCTCTCGATCGCGGTGGCCGACGCGTACGGGGCGGAGGAGTCGCTGACGCTCACCGTCGACGGCCGCCCGCTCCCCGCTCGCGAGGTGATCGACCAGCACGGCACCCGGCTGCACGTGCTCGACGCACCGGTCGGGCACCTCGTCGTGGATTACTCCGCGCGCGTCCTGGGACGCCTCGCTCCGCTCGAGGGCGACGAGGTGGACCGGCTGCGGTACCTGCGGCCGAGCCGCTACGCCGAGTCGGACGTGCTGTGGGCGACGGCCCGGGCCGAGTTCGCCGGCCTGGCCGGGGCGGACCTCCTGCACGCGGTGAGCTCCTGGGTCGGCACGCGGCTGGCGTACGTCCCCGGCTCGAGCCTTCCGACGGACGGGGCCGAGCGGACGCTGCTCGCCCGCCGCGGAGTCTGCCGCGACTTCGCGCACCTCGTCGTCGCCCTCCTCCGGGCGCTGGACGTGCCCGCCCGACTGGCGGCCGTGTACGCGCCGGGACTGCAGCCGATGGACTTCCACGCGGTCGCGGAGGCCTGGATCGAGGGGGAGTGGCGCGCGGTCGACGCGACGACGCTCGCGCCGCGGTCGAGCCTCGTGCGGATCGCGACGGGACGCGACGCGGCCGATACCGCGTTCCTCGGCGTCTACGGCGGCATCGCGACGCTGCGCGAGCTGACCGTCGGCGCCGTGGCCGACGTGCTGCCGGGCGACGACCTCGACCGGCCCGTCTCGATCGGCTGAGCGGGCCCCCGAGCCCGGCTACTCCGACTCGACGAAGCGCCGCCAGGCCCAGATCGACGTGCACACCGCGCTGAAGGCGACGACGGCGAAGAGCACCGGACCCGCTCCACCGTCGGTCGACCAGGACGCGATGGTCGGGGTGAGCAGCACGAACAGCACGGTCGTCGCGAGGAGCGTGAGCCCGAGCCAGAGCAGCGGGGACCAGCGCAGGATGCTGCGGCCGGCGGGGCGCCCGACCGGGAACAGCAGCACCACGCTCGAGCCGACCGAGATCAGCGTGGTCGCGCTGAGCACCTCCGCGGCGAGCACGGAGCCGAACGAGCCGTCGGGCGGGACCACGGCGGAGGCGCCCCAGGCGAGTCCGGCGAGACCCAGCAGCGAGACGACGCGGACGGCGGAGAGCTTCGCGCGGTCGACGGCGGACGCGCCCTCGGGGAGGACGAGGCCGATCACCACGCCGAAGAGGAGCGCCGGGTCCAGTCCCGCGAAGCGCGAGACGAGAGCGGCCGCCGCGACCAGGAGCAGCGCGCGCGGAGCGGCGACGACGCCGATCCCGCTGACGCCGATCCGTCGGCCGACCAGCGCGGGGACGGCGGCGGCGACCGCGTTGACCACGGCGACGGCCACGATGACGGCGATCAGCAGGCGCAGGTAGGCGGGCTGGCCGTCGACGCGTCCCGAGAGCAGGACGAGGCCGGCTGCGCAGCCGATCATCCCGACGACCATCAGGCGCGGCGAGGCGGGACCGGTGTCCGGCTTGTCGTCGTACTCGACGGCGGCGCGGTTGCGGCCCGTGAGGTGCCAGCTGCGCTCGGCGCGGGGCGCCCGCCCGGCCGCGGCGAGGCGGGCCGGCACGACGACCAGGGCGAGCGAGAGCAGAGCGAGGGCGAGGGAGCGCACCCAGTCGGCCATCGAGACGACCGGCGATCCGGCGGACAGCGCGGTGGTCATCCCGGTCGCCGCGCTCCAGCCGCCCGGCTCCGATCCGGCGTCGGGGGCGGGCCGCGGCGGCTCGTCACCGCCGTCCTGGTCGGGAGCCGGGACCGGCGCTGCGGTGGGCTCGGCGGTCGGCTCGTCCTCGGGCGCGGGCGCGGCCTCTCCGGGGCGGACGGGCGACGGGGACGCGGTCGGCGCCGCACTGCTCGGAGCGGGAGACGCGGCGGCCCCGGGCGCGGTGGCCGCGGCTCCGGGGGCGGCCGGCGTCGTCGCGCTGGGCGTGCCGGTGGGAGCGGTCGTCGCCGCCGCGAAGGTCACGTCGATCCAGGGGCTCGGCGGGCTGTAGTTGCCGGCGCTGTCCCCGGCGATGGCGGAGACCCGGTGCGCGCCCGCCGTGATCGTGCCGCCGGTGCAGCTCCAGGTGCCTCCGCTGACCGCCGCGTCGCAGGTGTTGACCCGGTCCACGTACACGTAGGCGCGAGTGCCGTCCACGCCCGTCCCGGAGTAGGACGCGCCGCTGAGCGGCAGGGCGGCGCCGTTCGACGGCGAGGTGAGGGCGGGGGCGGCAGGAGCAGCGGTGTCGACCACGAGGGTCACCGGCGCGCTGGCCGGCGAGGCGGCGCTGCCGGCGAAGGAGGCGGTCTGCGTCGCGGTGACGCGGTAGCTGCCCGGCGCCGGAGTGGGGGCGAGCTGGCAGAACCACGCGCCGCCGGAGTCGGCGGTGGCCAGGCACGCGGCGCCGCCGTTCGAGACCGCGGCGACGCTCGCGCCGGGGTAGGCCGTGCCGCGGACCGAGCCCGCCGAGGTCGCCGAGCCGTCGACCGACTCGATGACGGGGGCGCTGAGGACGGCGATCGGGACGGCGGCCGAGGTGGTCCCGCCGCCGGCGAGGAGCTCCACCGCGACCAGGGTCGCCGGCCCGTCGTCGAGGGAGACGGCGCAGCTCCAGCCGCCGTCGGGGCCCGCGGTGGTGATGCAGAGGGGGTCGCCGCCGCCGCGGAGCCCGATCTGCACCTGGTCCCCGGCCGTCGCCGTGCCGGTGACCGTCGTCGCTCCCGTGCTGAGGACCGCGCCGGAGGAGGGAGCGGTGATCGCGAGAGCGGCGGCCTGCGCGGCCGGCGCGGCCAGCCCGGAGACGGAGGCGACGGCCGCGAGGAGCACCAGCAGCAGGGCGGCCGTGCGCCGCGGGGATCGGCGGAGTCGGGGCACCGGCACGACCGGTGAACCCCCCGGTACTGCCACGTCGACGCCCGATTTCACGATGCGTCCATTGCACGGGGGCAGGGGGGAACTGTCAAGCGCGCCGCACCACTGTTCCCGGATGTACACCATCCGGAGGAGGCGTCTCAGTCGGTCGGGGGAGTCGGGGAGATCCGGGAGAGCGCTTCCGCGAGAATATACCCGTCGATCAGATCCGGAGGACAGTGGAATGCGCGAAGACGAGGCCCGCGGGCGCGATCGGCGGGAGGTGCGCGTCGAGGCTGCGCGCTTCGACGATCCGCGCGAGCTGGGCGCACTCCTGCCGCCGGGCCTGCGCATCGGACTGGCGCAGAGCGCCTTCCAGACGGAGGGCTCCCTCGAGACGGGCGGCCGTGGCCGGTCGGTGTGGGACGACTTCGCGCTGCGACGGGGGACGATCGCCGAGGAGGCCACTCCCGAGATCGCGACGGACTTCCTCCTGCGCTGGCGCGAGGACCTCGCGCTGCTGATCGATCTCGGCGTCGACGAGCTCCGGCTCTCGGTCTCGTGGCCCCGGCTGCAGCCCGACGGCCGCGGGCCGATCGACCGCGGAGGGCTCGGCTTCTACGACCGCCTGCTCGACGGGCTCGCCGAGACGGGGATCCGGGTCGCGCTGACCCTGCACCACCGCGACACCCCGTCGGCGCTCAGCGGCGGCTGGATGAACCGCGACACCGCGTTCCGGTTCGGCGATCTCGCCTTCGAGCTCGGCGGGCGGTTCGGCGACCGGGTCGCCGACTGGATCACCCTCGACCAGCCGTCGACGGTGATGCTCGAGGGCTACGCGCTCGCGCGGCAGGCGCCGGGCGCCGGCCGGCTGTTCAGCGCCCTGCCGGCGCTGCACCACCAGCTCCTCGGGCACGGCGTGGCGCTGGAGGCGCTGCGGGCGGCGGAGGTGACCGGGAGGATCGGCCTCGTCGACGCGCTCGCGCCCGTCGAGCCCGTCTCCGACGACGACCGGGACCGCGCCTTCGCCTCCCTGGCGGACGTCCTGCGGAACCGCCTGGTGGCCGACGCCGTGCTGACCGGGTCCTACCCGGTCGGACCGGAGGAGCTGCCGCCGTTCCTCGGCGCCCTCGCGCAGGCGGATCCGGTCGACCTCGCCCGCATCTCGGCTCCGCTCGACTTCTACGCGGTCGCGCCGCTGCCGCCGCTGCGGATCGTGGCGGGCCGCGACCCGGCGCTGCCGACCGGGGTGGGCGCTCCTCCCGCGCTCCCCTTCCACACGGCGCCCTGGCCGGAGCTGGACCGCACGGGCGACGGCTCGCCGGTCGCACCCTGGGCGGTGGTCTCGGTGCTGCGGTCCCTCGTGGAGCGCTACGGCGACGCCCTGCCGCCGCTGGTGGTGACCGCGCTCGGCGCGAGCTACCCCGACGAGCCCGATCGCGAGGGTGCGATCGTCGACACGGAGCGGATCCGCTGGCTCGGGGCGCACCTGGCAGCTCTCGCCGAGGCCGTCCACGACGGACTGCCGGTGGAGGCCGTGCAGCTCTGGACCCTGGTCGACGCGTTCGAGTGGCAGCACGGCTACAGCCGCCCGCACGGGCTCGTGGCCGTCGACACGCGCAGCCGGGACCGCGTGCCCAAGGCGTCGTTCGATTGGCTCCGGCGCGTCCTCGACGCCCGCTCCTGACGCGGGGGCGTGCGAGACTGCCGCCGTGCGCAGCATCCTCGCCCTCGCCTCCGTCCTCCACGCCGACCCCGCCCCGGTGCTCGCCGCCCTCGCGGACGTCCTCGCCGCCGACGGCGCGTACGAGCGGCGGGGGAGCGGGCTCGAGCGCCGGCTCCCCGTGCTCGGCGTCGAGCAGTGGCGGGTCCTGGCGGACGAGGAGGGGGCCCGGGTCGAGTGCGAGCTGGTCGCCGCACCCGCCTCGTCGGCGCTCGCCGGGGTCCTCCTCCGGCGACGGATCCGCGAGGCGCCGGACCGGTTCCGCGCGGTCGTGACCGCGGTCGCCGACGCGGTGGAGTGACGCTCCGGGGACGCCCGCGCGGGTCCGCTCCGCAGCCCGCTCTCCGCTCCGCCCGCCGCCCCGCCTCCACCCCGCGCCAGCGCCCCCCGAACGGGGAATGCGCGGGCGCTCGCCGCTGTTGTCTACCGATGACGGGACGGGGCTCGGCGCCCCGCCCACCGGACAGCTCGGAGGAGCCAGAGGCAGATGGCAGGAACAGGGATGAACAAGGGTCGAGGGGCGCGCGGCAGTGACGACGAGATCGTCTACCGCCGCCACGCGAACGGACGCGGCATGGTCGCTCCCGGATCGCGCGTCTCGGCGACCGCGTACGTGGAGACCGGCGCCTACGTGGAGCCCGGCGCGACCGTGGGCGAGCGCGCCTGGATCGGCGCGGGCAGCTGGGTCGACCGCGACGCCATGATCGGGCACAGCGCCTTCATCGGCGCGAACGTGCACGTCGGGCCCGAGGCGATCATCGGACCGGGGGCGCGGATCGGGAGCTACTCCCGCATCGGACGCTCGGCCGTGATCGCGACCGGCGCCCGCATCGACCGCGACACCGTGGTGCCCGACGGCGCCCGGAAGGGCATCGACGAGGCGAGCGAGAGCGGCCGCCGCGCGGCCTGACCCCCACGACCCTGTTCCGCCGGCTCCCCGGAGCGGCGGAATAGGGTCGTTCCATGTTCGAACTCCACCACCTCAGCGCCCAGGAGCAGTGGGACTGGCTGCAGCGCGGAGAGGTCACGCCTCTCGAGCTCGCCGATCACTACCTCGCCCGGATCGAGCGCTGGAACGGGGAGCTGGGCGCCTTCGCCACGGTGACCGCCGATCGGGCGCGGGAGCGGGCATCAGCGCTCGGCACCGGGCCCGGCACCGCTCCGCTCTGGGGCCTGCCGAGCGGCGACAAGGACCTCTGGCGGCGCGCGGGCGTGCGGACCGCATTCGGATCCCGGCTGCGCGAGCACCACGTGCCCACCGCCTCCGACGAGATCGTCGAGGTGCTCGACGCGGCGGGAGCGGTCAGCCTCGGCAAGACCGCGACGCCCGAGTTCGGGATGCCCTCCTACACCGAGACGCGCATCGGCCCGCCCGCCGTCACGCCCTGGGACACCCGCCTCGGGGCCGGCGGATCCAGTGGAGGAGCGGCGGTCGCCGTCGCCGCGGGACTGCTGCCGTTCGCCCCCGCCTCGGACGGCGGCGGGTCCATCCGCATCCCCGCCGCGGCCTGCGGCCTGGTAGGACTGAAGCCCTCCCGCGGACGTGTCGCCGCGCTCTCCGGCATCGGCGGAGTCGGCGGCCTGACGGTCGCCGGGCCGATCACCCGCTCGGTCGCCGACGCGGGCCTCCTGCTCGAGGGCATGCTGGAGCGGACGAACGGCCGCCTCCCGCAGCGCTGGTCGCTCGGCGCGCCCGGTGACGGCGACGGCTCGTTCCTCGGCGCCGCGGTGCGCGGAGAGGGGCGCTTCCAGATCGGCGTGCTGACGGACTCGCCCTGGGACGAGGAGTACGAGATCGCTCTCGCTCCGGAGGCGCGCGCCGCGCTGGACGAGGGGATCGCCGCGCTGGCCGCGCTCGGCCACGGGCTCGAGGAGGCGTCGCTCCCCCCGAGCGCCCCGTACCCCGCCGCGTTCCGGACGCTGTGGCAGAGCGGCGCCGCGACCCTGCCCGTCGAGGGCGCGGACCTCGATCTGCTGGAGCCGCTGACCCGCTGGCTGGTGGAGGAGGGACGCCGGCGCTCCGCCCGCGAGATCGTCGGGGCGGCGTCCTGGCTCTCGGGCTACGAGCGCGCGGTGATCGCGGCGTTCTCCGGCGTCGACGCGGTCCTGACGCCGTCGCTGGCGATGACGCCGCGTCCCGTCGGCTGGTACGACCTCGATGATCCCGAGCGCAATTTCGAGCAGCAGTGCCTCTACACGCCGTACACGTCCTTCGTGAACGTGAGCGGCCTCCCCGCGATCACCCTTCCGCTGAGCACCACGGAGGAGGGCCTGCCGATGGGAGTCCAGCTGATCGGGCGACCCGGCGGCGAGGCGACACTGCTGGCGATCGGCGCGCAGCTCGAGCGGCGGGCGCGCTGGCAGAGGCGGCACCCGCCGCAGTGGTGACGGGGGAGGCTGCAGTGGTGACGGGTCCGGGCGCGGCCGCACGGCGGATGGTCAGGGTCCGGCTCTGGTCACTGAGGTAAGCCTTGCCTATACTCGAACACGATGTGCATGTTCGAGGACCGCGACGGCTCCGCGCCGGTCGACGTGAAGCAGTTCCTGATCGCGGGCGACGAGACCGTCGTGCCGTGGATCCAGAGCATCCTCGACGCCCTTCCCGCGAACGCCCGCGGCCAGGTCTTCGTCGAGGTCGACGACGCGCGCGGACTGCCGCCGCTCGCCGCCCCCGGACGGGTCTGCGTCACCTGGCTCGGCCGCTCCGAGCGCTCGGGCGCCCCCGGCACCGGTGAGCGATGCTCCCGCGGAGTCGCGCTCGACCGCGCGGTCCGGGCCTGGGTCGGCGAGATGTCGGTCGTCGACGGCGACTACCCGTGGGCCGACGGCCGCCACGACTTCTGCGCCTGGATCGGCGGGGCCGGCCCCGTCGTCGCCGAGCTCGCCGCCGACGTCGAGGCGCGCCTGCGCACCTCCGCCGAGCACGCCGCGCGCTGACCGTCCGCCGGGCGTCCCGGTTGAGTGTTAGGCAAGGCTTACCTTCTGTGCGAGACTGAGGCGATGCCTCCGACGACCGCCGCCCCCGCCCGACCGGCCTACCGGCCGTACCTCGCGACCGTCGCCGCAGCGACCCGGATCGCCCCGCACTTCATCCGCGTGACCCTCACCGGCACCGGCCTCGACCACGTCGGCTGCACCGGCCCCGACCAGCGCATCAAGCTCGTCGTCCCCACCGCAGCCTCCGACGCCCCCGCCTTCCTCGCCTCCGTCTCGGACCCCGACGGACCCGACGGACTCGACCCCGACTGGTACGGCCGCTGGCGACAGCTCCCCGACGAGCTCCGGAACCCGCTCCGCACCTACACCATCCGCGCCGTCCGCCCCGAGGACGCCGAGGTCGACATCGACTTCGCCGCCCACGGCGACACCGGACCGGCCTCCGCCTGGGTCGAGAGCGCCCGCGCCGGCGACCAGATCGTCATCATCGCGCCCGACACGCGCTCCCACCTCCCCGGCGGCGGAGTCGAGTTCCACCCCGGCGCCGCCACCTCCCTCCTCCTCGCCGGCGACGAGACGGCCGTCCCCGCCATCGCCGCGATCCTCGAGAGCCTCGACGACGACGCCACCGGAGCCGCGTTCCTCGAGGTCCCCACCGCCCACGACCGCCTCCCGCTCCACCACCCCGCCGGCGTCCACGTCACCTGGATCGTCCGCGCCGACGCGGCAGCCCCCGGAGCGGCCCTCGGCGACGCGGTCCGCGCCTGGGCCACCCGCTTCCTCACCGCCCACCACCGCGGCGTCGACGTCAGCGACATCGACGTCGACCACGAGATGCTCTGGGAGGTCCCCGACGAGAGCACCGACCCCGGCCTCTACGCCTGGATCGCCGGAGAAGCCGGCGCCGTGAAGCTGATCCGCCGCTGCCTCGTCACCGAGCTCGGACTCGACCGGAAGCGCGTGGCGTTCATGGGGTACTGGCGCCTCGGCCGCCAAGAGTCCAACTGACCCGGAGCGCCGCAGGGCGACGTTCTGCGGTGTTGTCGTCGGGCGCGATACCGCCGGTATCGCTTCCTCCTCCGCCTTGCAGAACGACGCCCTGCGACGCTCCGGGCACTGCTCGTAGAGGGTCGGCGCGCCGGAGGCGCGACCGCAAGGGGGACGGCGCGCCAGGGGCGCGACCGCAGAGGATGCGGCGCGCCGGGGGCGCGACCGCGGGGGACGGCGGGCTGGAGGTGCGACCGCGGAGGACGATGCTGATCGAGTGGATCTCGCAGAGGGCATCTCGAGATCCACTCCGACGGATTTCGCGCGTGATCGAGCGGTCCTCGGGTGCCCGGCGAGTCGGGCGATCGCGCCCGGACATGCTGATCGAGCAGCCCTCGGAGAGGGAGTATCGAGATCCACCCCGACCGATCTCGCGGCTGATCGAGAAGCTCGCGGGCACACACCGAGTCGGGCGACCGCGCACAGACCTGCTGATCGGGCAGCCCTCGGAGAGGGTGTGTCGAGATCCTCCCGGCGAGCGCGCCGGGTGCTCCGCGCCGCCCCGCGCCGAGTCGGCGGCGGCGGGGAGCGGCAGCGGCTACAGGGTGGGGGAGACGCCCACGAGGCGGCTGGAGAGAGTCCAGAGGTCGTGGGCGAGAGCGCGGTCGCGGGCCTGGGGGTTCAGGGAGCCGTGCGGCGTCAGCTGGTCGAAGTAGGTGCCGCTGGCGGCGCCGACGTCGGGCTCGGAGGCGAGGGTGATCAGCGGCACCGCACCCGCCTCGGCGGAGATGCCGAAGGAGCCGACCGAGAGGCTCGTCATCAGCTTCATCATCGTGCTGTCGGCGCCGAAGCTCGTCGAGACGACGCCCGGGTGGAACGAGTACGCGTCGACCGACGTCGTCAGCAGGCGCTCCGCCAGCTCGCGGATGAAGAGGATCGTCACCAGCTTCGACGTGCCGTACGCCCGCCAGCCGCCGAGCCACGGACCCCGGCGGTTGTCGAGGTCGTCGAGCCTCAGGCGACCGAAGCGGTTCGCGAGGCTCGCCGTGGAGACGACGCGGACGCCGGCCCGCTCCCTCGAGGTCTCGATCATCCGCGGGAGCAGGAGCCGCGTGAGCAGGAACGGCGCGAGGTGGTTGCTCTGGATCGTCCGCTCGTGGCCGTCGACCGTCTCGGCGCGGTGGGAGACGAGCCCGCCCGCGTTGTTCGCCAGCACGTCGATCCGCTCGTAGCGCTCGAGGAGGCCGTCGGCCAGGGCGCGGACGTCGTCGAGCCGGTCGAAGTCGGCCAGGAACGCGTCCCCTCCCACGTCGGCGGCGACCGCGCGGGTGCGCTCGGGGTTCCGCCCGACCACGGCCACGCGGGCACCGGCGGACGCCAGCGCTCCCGCCGCGACCCGGCCGATGCCGGAGCTCGCTCCGGTGAGGACGACGACGCGCCCCGTCATGTCAGTGACCACGGAGATATCCGCCCTTCTCGAGACCGGCTTCGATCTCGAATCGATTGCGCAGCGGATCGCGACCCGCCACCGTGTACGCGAACGGGAACCACATCCCGTAGAGCCGCCACTGCTCCTTGTGCACGGCCTCGTGCTCGAGGACGCTGTCGGAGACGTTGGTGCCCGTGAGGTAGCTCGTGCCGACGCAGGACCCTCCGCGGCCGAACGCCCAGGAGGGCAGACCGGTGAAGACGACGAGGCCGTGGCTGCGCCGGATCGGGCCCGTGCTCCACAGCGCGCCCCAGGCGAGTCCGACCGCGCACGCGAAGAGGTAGCCCGGCCGGGTGATCGCCGGATCCAGGGCCACCATCGCGACGGCTCGACGGAGCGCGCTCACGCGCTGTCGCGTCCGTAGGTCTCGAGCAGCCGCAGCCAGACCTCGCTGATCGTCGGATAGGAGGGGACCGCGTGCCAGAGGCGCGAGAGCGGCACCTCGCCGACGACGGCGATCGTCGCGGAGTGGATCAGCTCTCCGACCTCCTTGCCGACGAAGGAGACGCCGAGGACGACCTTCCGGTCCTCGTCCACGACCATCCGCGCGGTGCCCGTGTAGCCGTCGGCGGCGAGGGCGGCGCCGGCGACCGAGCCGATCTCGTAGTCGACGACGCGGGTGCGGTAGCCGGCCTTCTCGGCGGCCGCGGCGGTCAGGCCGACCGACGCGACCTCGGGGTCGGTGAAGACGACCTGCGGCACGGCCTCGTGGTCCGCGGTCGCGACGTGCGCTCCCCAGGGGGCGTCGTGGACCTCGGCACCGGTGGCGCGAGCGACGATCACGTCGCCTGCCGCACGGGCCTGGTACTTGCCCTGGTGCGTGAGCAGTGCGCGGTGGTTCACGTCGCCCACCCCGTAGAGCCACGGACGCCCGCCGCCGAGGGGAGCACCGTCGCCGCCCAGCACGAGCATCGTGTCGTCGACCGTCAGCGAGGAGCCGGGCTCGAGGCCCACCGTCTCGAGGCCGACGTCGCGGGTGTGCGGGGCGCGGCCGGTCGCGGCGAGCACCTGGTCGGCCTCGATGACGTCGCCGCCCTCGAGCGTCACGGCCACGGTGCCGTCGGACCGGCGCTCGACCGAGACGGGCGAGTCGCCGAGGCGCAGGTCGACGCCGAGCTCCTGGAGCGCCGAGCCGACGAGCTCGCCGGCGAAGGGCTCGAACGGCGCGAGGAGTCCGCTGCGGGCGACGAGCGTGACGGAGGAGCCCATGCCGGCGTAGGCGGTCGCCATCTCGGTCGCGACGACTCCGCCGCCGATGACGACGAGGCGCGGCGGCACCTCCTCGGCCGAGGTGGCCTCGCGGCTCGTCCAGGGGGATGCCGCGCGCAGGCCCGGGATGTCGGGGACGACGGCGGTGGTGCCGGTCGCGACGGCGACGGCGGAGCGGGCGCGGAGCACGCGCACCTCGTCGTCGGGTCCGGTCACGGTCACCTCGCGCTCGCCGCTCAGGCGGCCGTGCCCGCGGACGAGCTCGATGCCGGCGCCCTCGAGCCACTGCACCTGGCCGTGGTCGTCGAAGTGGCTGGTGAAGGAGTCGCGGCGGGCCAGGAGCGCGGGCACGTCGACTCCTCCGCTCACCGCCTGCGCCGCGCCGGGGAGATCACGGGCGGCGCGGAGCGCCATCGGCGGCCGCAGCAGCGCCTTCGAGGGCATGCACGCCCAGTAGGAGCACTCGCCCCCGACGAGCTCGCTCTCGACGACGGCCGCGGTGAGGCCGCCCTGGACCGCGCGGTCCGCGAGATTCTCGCCCACCGGTCCTGCTCCGATGACGATGACGTCGAACTCGTCCGTCGTGCTGCTCATGCTGTCTCCCTGGGGTTCTCGGAGGCGTCGAGCCCCGTCGTCGGTGGGTGCCCGGCGCTCAATGCGCCGGCACGATCTCGGCCCGCCAGCCGTCGTAGCGGCCGCCGTGGCTCTCGACCGCCTCGATCACCTGGCGGAGGAACGCGGTGGTCGACTCCTCGTCGACCGCGGCGTGGTGGCTCGCGACGAGGACCTGCCTCAGCCTCAGCCGCGAGATCGCGATCTGGAAGCCGGAGGCCACGAGGACGCGCCCGGCCCGTCGTGCGGTGCTGCGGCGGGAGAAGACGGCGAAGTGGTCGACCTCGCGCAGCTCCCACACCTGGTCGCCGTAGCGGAGCCGGATCTCGAGCTGCTGCGCGGCGCGCTCCTGCTGCGCCTCGAGGGAGGAGCCGCCGGGCGCCGTGACGGTGGTGCTCTCGTCGCTCATCGTCCGGTGAACTCCGCCGTCGTGCGCTGGAGGAAGGCCTCGGTGCCGATGCGCGCATCCTCGGACGCCGCGAGACGCGCGAGCGCCCCGGGGAGCGCGGCCGCGGCCTCGGCGTCGGACGCGGCGACCGCGAGCCGGGCACTGGCCAGGGCGGCCTGCACGGCGAGCGGCGCCTGCGCGGCGATCCGGGCGGCCAGCGCCCAGGCCGCCTCGGCGACCGTCCCGTCGGGGACGACCTGCTGCACGAGGCCGATGCGGTGGGCCTCCTCGGCGTCGAAGAGGTCGCCGGTGAGGATCCAGCGCATCGCGTCGCCCCAGCCGACGGCGCGGGGGAAGCGCAGCGTCGCTCCGCCGAAGGGCAGGATGCCGCGGGCGACCTCGATCTGGCCGAAGCGGGTGGACCGCTCGGCGAGGACGACGTCGCTCGCGAGCGCGAGCTCGATGCCGAGCGTGAGGCAGGTGCCCTGGAGGCCGATGACCACCGGCTTGCTCACGGGGCGGGTGCGCAGGCCCCAGGGGTCGAGACCGCCCTCGGGCACGAAGTCGAGGCCGTCGGAGCCCAGGCGGGGCCCGATGTCGGCGAGGTCGAGCCCGGCCGTGAAGTGCCCGCCCTCGGCGAGGACGACGCCGGCGCGCAGCTCCGGGTCGCGGTCGAGCTCGCCGTACGCGGACGCCAGCTCCGCGAGCAGCCGCAGATCGGCGGCGTTGCGCTTCTCGGGCCGGTCCAGCACGATCGCGAGCACGGTCCCGCGCCGCTCGGTGCGCACGCGCGGTCTCTCGTCGCTCATCGTTCCTCCGCTCGGTCCCGTCCGACCATCTTGCCGGGTGCCGCCGACACGCGCTCGGGCTTGCGCGCCGATGGCAGGGCTCTCTCAGGCCCCGCGGGACAGAGCGCCGAGGAGGCGGAGGATCGTGGGCAGGTCGTCCTCGGCCGCGGTCGGCGACGACGGGGCGAACGAGGTGACGCCGGCGCCCGCGAGCGGGAAGCGGGACCGGAGGGCGTCGAGGCTCGCGACGAGGCGCGAGGCGGGAACGCCGAAGGGCACCGGGTCGAACAGCCCGGCGAGATCGGCGGGGTCGAGCACGTCCAGATCGAGGTGCACGTAGACGGAGGCGGCACCGGTCGCCTCGACCGCCGCGACGAGCGACTCCGGGTCGAGGGCGTCCGCGGGCAGCACCGCGGCGCCCCGCTCGACCAGCCGCTCGAGCTCGCCGTCGTCGGCGGAGCGGACACCTCCGAGGACGACGCGCTCGTCGGCCACCCGCTCCTCGGCGCCCGCGCTCAGGAGGCCGACGCCGCGTCCCAGCGCGGCCGAGAGGACCATGCCGCAGAAGGCGCCGCTGGGGGAGGACTCGGGAGTGTGCGCGTCCGGGTGGGCGTCGAGCCAGACCAGCGCGACCGGGCCCGGTGCCGAGCGCACGGCGTGCCCGATCGCCGCGAACTCGACGCCGCAGTCGCCGCCGATCGTGATCACGGGACCGGTGCGGCCCGAGAGGGCCTCGCGCACCCGCTCGGCGACGGTGGCGACCGAGGCATAGCGGCGGATGCCGGTGTCCTGGGCGTCGCCCGCCTCGGCGGGGATGTCGAGGGTCGTGGTGGCGGAGGAGGGCAGATCGCCCCGGATCGCCTCGGCTCCGTCGACGAGGCGCATCGCGCGCGTCGACGCCGAGCCCTGCCACTGGGGGACGACGAGGAAGGAGGCCATGTCCCTCACTATGGCACGCGCGCCGGTGCCGGGTGCCTGCGTGCTCAGGCCGCGGGCAGGCCTCCGGGAACGGCTGCTGGGCGGAGCGACGGGGGTGCGCCGTCGAGGTCGACCAGGGCCTCGTCGAGCGCGGAGCGGGCGCGGTCGGCGGCGGCGCGGGCCTCGTCCAGAGCGCCGGCCGGATCGCCTGCCGCACGGCGCACCGCGGTGTCCAGCTGCCCGAGCGTCTCCTCCGCGAGGATCCGGGGTGCCGCGGTGATGCGCTCGCCGTGCACGGCGGCCAGGAGCAGCACCGACTCGGCGCCGAGCCGGGCCGCGGTGCGCGCCGCCTCGAACAGGAGGAGCTGGCGCTCGGCCTGGGCCCGCGGCTCGCGGTACCCGGAGACGACGGCGTCCAGAGCGGAGTCGGCGTCGAGCAGCAGGACCAGCAGCGCGGCCGGATCGTGGCGGGCTCCGGCCGACCGGGCGTCGTCGGCGTCGAGGAGGAGCGACCGTGCCGCGGCGCACGCGACGGCCACGTCGGCGGCGGAGGCGAGCTGCGCCGAGGTGCGCAGGTCGGAGAGGGTGGCGGCCCGCTCCAGGTCGTCCCGCACGGAGCGCTCGACGCCGCTCAGCTGCACCTCGGCGCGGGTCACGAGCCCGACCAGCGAGTCGACCGCGTCGAGCAGGGCGTCGGGATCGGGGGAGCCGCCGGCGGCGACGTGCTCGACGGCCTCGCGCAGCGGTCGGACCCGGCGCTCGGGAGTGGTCCCGGCGAGGACGGAGACCTCGGAGCGCGCCTGCTGCACGCGCTCCAGGAGGGACGGGCTCGGCGAGGTCACTCCGTGATCGTACGGCCGGAGTGTGACACCGCGTGACACGGCGGTTCGACCAGCGGCGGCGGCGTGCCCAGGATGGAGTCATGACCCGCTCGCTCGCCATCGTCGAGGTCGCCCGCGTGCGACCGGGCCGCGAGGAGTACCACGCCTACGTGCAGATCCTGAACGGCCGCATCCTCGCCCTCGCGCACGAGCGCGGCTGGCGGGCGGAGCGCTTCGCCGCCGAGGAGCTGGGCACGGAGGAGCTGCTGGCGCGCACGGCGGGGGCGGACGCCCTCGTCCTCGCGGGCGGCGAGGACATCGCTCCCGAGCAGTACGGCGCCGACCGCGGCTACCCGGCCGAGGGCCCCCACGCGGAGCGCGCCGACGCCGCCCAGATCGCGCTGGTGCACCGGGCACTGGCCCGCCGGACCCCGCTGCTGGGCATCTGCCGCGGCCTGCAGATCGTCAACGTCGCGCTCGGCGGCACGCTGGTGCAGGACCTGGGTCCGGAGGCGGAGCACGTCAACGCGGCGGCCCCCGCTCACCAGCGCATGCACCGGCACGAGGTCGGGCTCGCGGCGGGCTCCGTGCTCGGCGGGCTCTTCGGATCCGAGGCGCTCGCGGTGCAGAGCGCGCACCACCAGGCGGTCGACCTGCTCGCTCCGGGGCTGCGGGTCGTCGCCCGGGCGGAGGACGGCGTGATCGAGGCCGTCGAGCACGTCGCGGCCCCCCTCGTGGGTGTGCAGTGGCATCCCGAGGACCCGGACGCTCCCGCCGGTCAGCTGGCGACGCTGCTCGACGGGCTGGCGCTCGCCGCCGCCCGCGGGGAGTTCGCGCTGCCCGTCGCCGCCTGAGCGGCCGGGGCTCCCCGCGGGCGACCGGCCTCAGCGGGCCAGTCGGGCCATCCACGCCTCGATGTCGTCGGCCGAGCGCGGGATGCCGGCCGAGAGGTTCTCGGCGCCGTCGGAGGTGACGAGCACGTCGTCCTCGATCCGGACGCCGATGCCGCGCAGCTCCTCCGGGACCGTGAGGTCGTCGGGCTGGAAGTAGAGGCCGGGCTCGATGGTGAAGACCATGCCCTCCTCGACCAGTCCGTCGAGGTACATCTCGCGCCGTGCGCGGGCGCAGTCGTGCACGTCGAGTCCGAGGTGGTGGCTGGTGCCGTGGACCATGTAGCGGCGGTGCTGCTGGTTGTCGGCCTCGAGCGCCTCCTCGGCGCTGACCGGCAGCAGGCCCCACTCGGCGGTGCGCCGCGCGATGACGGCCATCGCCGCGGCGTGAACCTCGCGGAAGCGGATGCCGGGGCGGACGATCGCGAACGCGGCGTCGGCCGCCTCCCGCACCGTCTCGTGCACCCGGCGCTGGGCGTCCGTGTAGCGGCCGTCCACCGGGAAGGTGCGGGTGATGTCGGCGGTGTAGTAGCTGTCCTGCTCGACGCCGGCGTCCAGCAGCACCAGCTGGCCGGGGCGCACCGGCCCGTCGTTGCGCGTCCAGTGCAGGATGCAGGCGTGGGGGCCCGCCGCGGCGATGGTGTCGTAGCCGACCGCGTTGCCGTCGGCGCGCGCGCGTCCGTTGAAGACGCCCTCGATCAGGCGCTCGCCCTTCTCGTGGGCGATGATGCGCGGCAGGTCGGAGAGGACGTCCTCGAAGCCGCGGCCCGTCGCGTCGACGGCGGCGCGCAGCTCGGCGATCTCGTAGGCGTCCTTGACCAGGCGGAGCTCGGCGATGTCGCGCTCGAGCGCCGCGTCGCGGTCCGCCCGCTCGTCGGCCTCGACCGCGTCGAGACGGCCGGTCACCGCCGGGTCGGCCTCGCGGAGCACGGCGAGGGGGACGCCGTCGTGCGCGTCGAGGACCGCGTCGAGCTCGGCGATCCCGCGGGTGGCGAGGCCGAGATCGCTCGCGACCTGCGCGAGCGACGGACGCGGCCCGATCCAGAACTCGCCGATCTCGGGGTTGGCGTAGAACTCGTCGGAGTCGCGGCCCGCGCGCTCGCGGAAGTAGAGCGTCGCGCTGTGGCCGGACCCGGCGGGCTCGAGGACGAGCACCGCGCCGGGCTCGGAGTCGGAGCCCCAGCCGGTGAGCCAGGTGAAGGCCGAGTGCGCACGGAACGGGTAGTCGGTGTCGTTCGCGCGCTGCTTGAGGCGGCCCGCCGGGATGACGATGCGCACGCCGGTGTGCAGCGCGGAGAGGCGCTCGCGGCGGGAGGCGGCGAAGGACGCCTGCTCGCGCGGAGCAGGCAGCGGCTCCTCCCGCTCGGCCCAGCCGGACGCGATGAAGTCGCGGAAGCGGTCGGAGGCGGGGGTCGTCGAGCGGTTCGCGGTGGCGCGGGGGCGCGGCATCGGCGTCCGGATCGAGGACGACGT
>NZ_PSVQ01000005.1:0-105151 GCF_002932395.1 Rathayibacter sp. AY1D9 | reverse complement strand
GCCCCTGGATCCGCAGCTACGCGCCCGGCGTGCCGACGGAGCTCGAGCTCCCGACCGGCTCGCTCGTCGACATCGTCACCGAGTCGGCCGAGCGCTATCCCCACCAGGTCGCGCTCGAGTTCTTCGGCCGTTCGACCAGCTACTCCCAGCTCGCCGACGAGGTGGAGCGGGCCGCAGAGGGCCTCCGCCGCCTGGGCGTCCGCGCGGGCGATCCTGTCGCCCTCGTCCTCCCGAACTGCCCGCAGCACGTCGTCGCCTTCTACGCCGTCCTCCGGCTCGGCGCCGTGGTGGTCGAGCACAACCCGCTCTACACCCCGCGCGAGCTGCGCCACCAGTTCGAGGACCACGGCGCTCGTGTCGCGATCGCCTGGAACCGCGTCGTGCCGACGGTGCAGGACCTCCCGGCCGACCTCGGCGTCGAGACCGTCGTCGCCGTCGATCTCACCCGCGCGATGCCCGCCTCGATGCGCGCAGCCCTCCGCCTGCCGCTGAAGAAGGCCCGGGAGTCGCGCGCCGCGCTGACCGGGCCGGTCCGCGGCGCGATCGAGTGGGAGACGCTGCTGCGCCGGCGGATCGACCCAGCGCACCCGCGCCCGGTCGCGGAGGACCTCGCGGTCATCCAGTACACGAGCGGCACGACCGGCACGCCCAAGGGCGCCGAGCTGACCCACGCGAACCTGACGGCGAACGCCGCCCAGTCGCGCGCCTGGGTGCCGACGGTCCGCCGCGGCGACTGCGTGGTCTACGCGGTGCTCCCCATGTTCCACGCCTACGGGCTGACGCTCTGCCTCACCTTCGCGATGAGCATGGGCGCGCGCCTGGTGCTGTTCCCGAAGTTCGACCCGGAGCTGGTGCTGAAGGTCGTCAAGAAGCACCCCGCCACCTTCCTCCCGGCCGTTCCGCCGATCGCGGAGCGCCTGGCGCGCAGCGCGCAGCAGCGGGGCGTCTCCCTCCGCGGCATCGAGATCGCCATCTCCGGCGCGATGCCGCTCGACCCGGCGCTGGTCGAGTCGTTCGAGGCGCTGACCGGAGGCACGCTCGTCGAGGGCTACGGCCTCTCGGAGACCTCTCCGGTCCTGATGGCCAACCCGGTCGGTCCGACGCGACGCGCCGGGACGGTCGGGCTTCCGCTGCCCGGCACCGACGTGCGGATCGTCGACCCCGAGGATCCCGACACGGAGGTGGCGACCGGCGAGCAGGGCGAGCTGGTCGTGCGCGGTCCGCAGGTGTTCCGGGGCTACCACCGCAAGCCCGACGAGACGGCGGCGACCTTCACCGGCGACGGCTGGTTCCGCACCGGCGACATCGCGACGATCGACGAGGACGGCTTCGTGCGCATCGTCGACCGGATCAAGGAGCTCGTGATCACGGGCGGCTTCAACGTCTCGCCGTCCGAGGTGGAGGAGGTGCTGCTCCGCCTGCCCGAGATCAAGGAGGTGGCGGTGGTCGGCCTGCCCGATCCGCGCAGCGGCGAGTCCGTGGCGGCGGCGGTCGTCCTGGAGCCGGGCGCGCAGCTCGACGTCGCAGCCGCCCGCAAGGCCGTCCGGGAGGCGCTGACCCCCTACAAGGTTCCCAAGCGGATCACCGTCGTCGACGAGCTGCCGCGGAGCATGATCGGCAAGGTCCTCCGCCGCCAGGTGAAGGCCATGCTGACCGACGAGGACTAGCCCGGAACGAGCGAGGGCCCCCGACCACTGTCCGTGATCGGGGGCCCTCTGCAACGAGGCTAGAAGCCGAAGTCGCCGCCTCCGAAGTCGCCGCCCCCGCCGAAGTCGCCTCCGCCACCGAAGTCGCCGCTGCCGGAGTCGCCCCAGCCGCCGCCGTCTCCGGCGTCCGCACCGGAGGCGTCCGCACCTCCCGCATCCGCTCCGCCGTCGGCCGAGGCGTCTCCCCCGCCGTCACCGCCGGCGTAGTCGCCTCCCGCGTCGGGGAGGAACGCGCCCGCGATGGCCGAGCCGATCGCGAACCCGGCGATCGTGCCGAGCATCGAGGAGGCGAGGACGCCGCCGAAGCCCATGCCTCCGCCGCCGGAGAAGCGCCGCTCCATGAATCCGGGCTGGCGCAGCTCGCTCCTCGTGGCGGACTGGGCGAGCGTGCGGGGATCGTCGTCCTTCGGCGCGTCGCCGACAGGGGCCCCCTCGCTGAGCTCTCGGAAGACCTGCTGGCGCTTCTCCGGGGTCAGCTGCTCGAAGGCCTCGCGGTGCACCTGCTCGATCGCCTCGGGCGGCGCGGTGCGGAGGAGATAGCGGTAGCGCTCGATGGCACGCTCATCGTCGGTGCGCGGAGACGTCGCCGGAGGGGAGCCGTACTCGGGCCTGCGGTCCGCGGCCTGCGGCGGCGCGTACGTCGAGCGGCGTGCGCTCTCGGGCTGCTCGTCGCGGCCCAGCAGTCGGTCCAGGAATCCCATGATCTCCTCCTCGGCGCCCGACGGACGCACACCGCCACCGTAGGCCCCTCGTCGCTCCGGGTGCTGAGCGTTCTCTCAGAGGCTGCTCGGAGCGGGGGCCTCGGTCACTTCTGCTTCGGGATGACCACCCACATCACGAGGTAGGCGATGATCTGCGGCCCCGGGAGGAGGCACGAGAGCACGAACAGGAGACGCACCACGAAGGGGCTCCAGCCGAATCGGCGGGCGAGACCGGCACAGACGCCGGCGATGATCCTGCCCCGACGGGGGCGCACGAGAGTAGCCATGACTCCACTCTGGCGCAGGGCGCCTGAGCGGGGCATCCGGGAAACCCCCTAGGTCTGCGAGGGAGTCCCGTCGAGCTCCTCGGGCCGGAACGCTCCGACCGAGCGGGCGAAGGCGGCCGCGCGCTCGGCGTCGGCCTCCGGCCAGACCACGTGGAAGCGCTCGAAGACCACGTCGCCGATGCCGCCCGGTGAGACGCGGGCGAAGTAGCGGCGGTGGCCGTCGAGCCAGGAGGCGCGCGTGCGGTCCCCCTCGCCCTCGGCCCAGGCGAACGCGTCGTCGACGGAGTCGAGCGGACCGGTCCGCACGTCGTCCGTCACGAGGACGACACGCGCCGCTCCCGCGCCGTCGCAGACGATCCAGTGGTCACCCGCGACGGGCGCCCCCTCCTCGGCGAGGGACGCCGTGGCCGTCTTCACTCCGCGCCGCACGAGGCCCAGCAGCTCGTCCGCCATCGCCGTGCTGTCGCCGAACGCCTCGACCGGCGGGAGCGCCTCGTCGACTCCCGGATGCGCGGAGCGGTACTCCGCCCAGAGGAGCGCCGCCGAGGCGGCGTCGGTGTCGGGGAGGGCGGTGCGCTCCGGCGCGGCGGGCACGAGCGCCACGATGTTCGCCCCGGCCAGGGAGGCGGGATCGTCGGGGTGGTTGTCGGGCGTGGTGACCGTGTCGAAAGGCCAGTGCTGCTGGAGCCAGCGGCGCGCGTAGGCGTCGAGCTCCTCCTCGAGCCGCGAGCCCCGGACGGCGGGGACGACCCACCAGGAGGCCTCGGCGGAGTCGCCGCCGCCGGGCCGGACGCTCAGAGCGCCCAGCGCCTCGGTGCGGTCCGGGCCGACGAGCAGGAACGCGTGCGCTCTGCCCGCACGCGACTCCTCCTCGAGGCGCAGGAGACCGCGCACGTCGTCGCCGAGGGACGCCGACGGCAGGGCGGCCGGATCGTCCCCGCGGAGGAGAGCCGCGAGCCACGGTCGCTGCTCGCCGATCACCGCGTGCAGGAGGTCCGCATCGCTCGAGACGAGAGGACGCAGGAGGGCGCCCGCCGGCAGCTCGAGCCGCGCGGGAAGGGGCGCGTCGCCGGTTCCACCGCTCATGACCGCACCTCCCCGCGCACCGGCTCAGCCGGCCGCGCGGTCCAGGACGAGCTCGCGGACGCGGGCGGCGTCGGCCTGCCCCTTCATGGCCTTCATCACGGCACCGATCACGGCACCGGCGGCCTGCACCTTGCCGTCGCGGATCTTCGCGAGCACGTCGGGCTGCGAGGCCAGTGCCGCGTCGATCGCCTCGATGAGCGCTCCGTCGTCCGAGACGACTGCGAGTCCACGGGCGTCGACGACCTCCTGCGGGGTGCCCTCTCCGGCGATGACGCCCTGGAGGACCTCGCGGGCGAGGCGGTCGGTCAGCGTGCCGCTCTCGATCAGACCAGCGAGCTCGGCGACCTGGGCCGGGGTGACCAGGGAGGCCGGGTCCTCGCCCGCCGCGTTCGCGAGGCGCGCGATCTCCCCGGTCCACCACTTGCGGGCCGCCTGCGGAGCGGCTCCCGCGGAGACGGTCTCGGTGATCTCGACCAGCAGGCCGCTGTTGGCGACGTCCTGGAACTCGAGGTCGGTGAAGCCCCACTCCTGCTTGAGGCGGCGACGGCGGTCGGCGGGCTTCTCGGGGAGCGCGGCGCGCAGCTCCTCGATCAGCTCGGGGCTCGGCTTGACCGGGAGCAGGTCGGGCTCCGGGAAGTAGCGGTAGTCGTCGGCGTCGCTCTTGGGCCGGCCCGCGGAGGTGCGGCCGGTGTCCTCGTGCCAGTGGCGCGTCTCCTGCGTGATCGTGCCACCCGCGGCGAGGATCGCCGCCTGGCGCTGGATCTCGTAGCGGACGGCGCGCTCGACCGAGCGGAGCGAGTTGACGTTCTTGGTCTCGGTGCGGGTGCCGAGCTTCTCCTGGCCGATCGGGCGGAGCGAGACGTTCGCGTCGCAGCGCAGGTTGCCGCGCTCCATCTTGGCGTCCGAGATGCCGAGCGCCAGCACGATGTCGCGGATCGTCGCGACGTAGGCCTTCGCGTACTCGGGCGCGCTCTTCCCCGCGCCGTAGATCGGCTTCGTGACGATCTCGACGAGCGGGACCCCCGCGCGGTTGTAGTCCACGAGCGAGTACTCGGCGCCCTGGATGCGGCCGGTGGCGCCGCCGACGTGCGTGAGCTTGCCGGCGTCCTCCTCCATGTGCGCGCGCTCGATCGGGATCTGCACGAGCGAGCCGTCGGCCAGCTCGATCTCGACCGAGCCCTCGAAGGCGATCGGCTCGTCGAACTGCGAGATCTGGTAGTTCTTCGCCAGGTCCGGATAGAAGTAGTTCTTGCGCGCGAAGCGGCTGGACGGGGCGATCGAGCAGCCCAGGGCGAGGCCGAGGCTGATCGAGTAGCGGACGGCCTGCTCGTTCACGACCGGCAGCGAGCCCGGGAGGCCGAGGTCGACCGGGGTCACGTTCGTGTTGGGCTCGGACCCGAACTCGTTCGGCGCGTCCGAGAACATCTTGGTCTTCGTGTTGAGTTCGACGTGCACCTCGAAGCCGAGCACCGGCTCGAAGGTCTCGAAGACCTCGTCGTAGTCCATCAGCTCGGGAGCGGACGTGTGCGCGGAGGCCATCAGACGGCACCTTCCTCGGTCGCGGAGAGCACGGAGTGGGTCAGGTCGGGGGCCTGCGCGAGGAGCGGGCGGCCCCACTTCTCCTCGAGCAGCGCCTCGAGCGCGGCGCCCACGGTGTAGAGGCGCACGTCCTCCCGGGCGGGAGCGAGGAACTGGATGCCGACGGGCAGCCCGTCCTCGTCGGCGAGGCCGGCGGGGACGGAGATGCCGGGGATGCCGGCCAGGTTCGCCGGGATGGTCGCGACGTCGCCGCGGTACATCGCCAGCGGGTCGTCGAGCTTCTCGCCGAGGCGGTAGGCGGTCGTCGGTGCCGTCGGCGAGGCGATCACGTCGACGTCCGCGAAGGCCGCGTCGAAGTCCCGCTGCACCAGGGTCCGGACCTTCTGCGCGCTGCCGTAGTAGGCGTCGTAGTAGCCGGCCGAGAGCGCGTAGGTGCCGAGGATGATCCGGCGCTTGACCTCGGGGCCGAAGCCCTGCTCGCGGGTCGCGGACATGACCTGCTCGACCGTGCCGCCGCCCTCCGGCGTGACCCGGAGGCCGAACCGGACCGAGTCGAACTTGGCGAGGTTGCTGGAGGCCTCCGCGGGGAGGATCAGGTAGTAGGCGGCGACCGCGTGCTCGACGCTCGGGAGGCTCACCTCGACGACCTCGACTCCGGCGCCCTGCAGGATCTCGAGCGCCTCGTGGAAGCGCGCCAGCACGCCGGGCTGGAAGCCCTCGCCGCCGTCGAGCTCCTTGACCACGCCGATCCGGAGGCCCGTCACGTCGGCGCGGCGCACCGCGTCGGCGAAGGAGGGCCAGGAGTCGCGCAGCGACGTCGAGTCGCGCGGGTCGTGGCCCGCGATGACGTCGTGCAGCAGCGCGGAGTCGAGGACCGTCCGGGAGACGGGGCCGATCTGGTCGAGGCTCGAGGCGAGCGCGATCGCTCCGTAGCGGGACACGCCGCCGTAGGTCGGCTTCACGCCGACGGTGCCGGTCACGTGCGCGGGCTGGCGGATCGATCCCCCGGTGTCGGAGCCGAGGGCCAGGGGCGCCTCGTAGCTCGCGACGGCCGCGGCGGACCCGCCGCCGGAGCCGCCGGGGATGCGGTCGAGGTCCCACGGGTTGTGGGTGGGGCCGTAGGCGCTGCGCTCGGTGGTCGAGCCCATCGCGAACTCGTCCATGTTGGTCTTGCCGATCGGGACCAGCCCGGCCTCGCGGACCTTGCGCATGACGGTCGCGTCGTAGGGCGGGCGCCAGCCCTCGAGGATGCGGGAGCCGCTCGTGGTCGGCATGTCGTTCGTGACGATGACGTCCTTGACCGCGAGAGGCACTCCGGCGAGGGGGTGCAGCGACTCGCCGTCGGCGCGCCGGCGGTCGATCGCCTCGGCGGACGCGACCGCGCCCTCGCGCGCGACGTGGAGGAAGGCGTGGACCGCTCCGTCGACCGCGTCGATGCGCTCGAGGTGGGCGCGGGTGGCCTCGACCGAGGAGACCGAGCCGTCGGCCAGCTTCTCGGAGAGGGCGGACGCGCTGAGGCGGACGAGCTCGTCGCCGTGCGCGCTCACTGCTCCTCCCCCAGGATCGCGGAGACCTGGAAGCGGCTGCCGTCGTGCTCGGGCGCGCCGGAGAGCGCCTGCTCGAGCGTGAGGGTCTCGCCGACCACGTCGGGTCGGAAGACGTTCTCGAGCGGGATCGGGTGGCTGGTCGCCGGCACCTCGGGCGTGGCGACGGCCTGGACCGCGCGCACGGAGTCGACGATCTGGCCGAGCTCCCTGGTGAGGCTCCCGATCTCGTCGGAAGTGAGGTCGATCCTGGCCAGCTGGGCCAGATGGGCGACCGTGTCGGCCGTGATCTCGGACATGCGTCTCCGTCTGGTGGTTCGGGGGGATTTCCGGCCGCCAGTCTACTCGGCGCGCCCGCACCGCCTCCGCCCGTGCCGCCCGCCCGTCAGGAGCCGCCGAAGAGGCTGGCGCCGTGCTTCAGGAGTGCGTTGTACGCGCCCTCGTAGGTGGTCGGCAGGTCCTCGCCGGGCTCGCCGTACCGGGCCAGCAGCAGGCCCATCAGGCCGACGGCGGGCGGGCTCAGCGGCTTGTCGCGGTTCACGTGCGCCGGATGCGCGGGCGCCGCCTCGGGGTTCGGAGGCAGGTACTGCGGCACCGTGGTCGGCCAGTCGCCGATCTGCCGCGGCTCGTCGAGGGTCAGCACCCCGAAGAGGTCGGGGGCGGAGGCGTCGCGAGCGGTCAGCGGCTCGAGGCCGTGCAGGGCGCTGAGGGTCCGGATCACGGCGCCGTGGTGCAGCTCGTCGTGCACGATCGTGCCGGCCCTCGTGTACGCCGAGACCGCGATCGCCGGCACGCGGCAGCCGAGCCGGTCGAAGGCGAAGCCCATCTCGCCCTCGCGGCCGTCGCCCGGCGGAGTCGCCGACGGCGGGGGGACGTGGTCGTAGAGGCCGCCGTGCTCGTCGAAGGTCGCCAGCAGGAGGGTGTTCACCGCGTTCGAGCCGGTCGTGCTCGCGCTCTCCCGGATCGCCGAGTACACCTGGTGCAGCAGCAGCTCGCCGGCGCGGACGTCGGACAGCGCGCTGTCGTAGACGGGCGTGCCGTCGACCTCGTCCTCGTGCAGGACGCCGGTCGGCGGGTGCATGTCGTTGTGGTCGAAGACGAGCCGCGGCTCGAGGAAGGCGTAGTCGGGCAGCTCGCCGTTCTCCACGTCGGCGTAGAACCGGTCCATCGTCGAGAAGTGGGTCTTCCAGTACTTCTCGAGCACCGGCGCGTGCAGGAACCCGGTGTAGGAGACCACCTGCAGCGCGTCGAAGTAGACGCGCCAGGTCCTCCCCGCCTCCTCGAGGCGGTTGAACACCGTCGGCGCGTCGGCCAGGTCGTCCGCGAGCCACTTCTCGTAGCCGCCGCCCTGCTTGTTGGTGACGAAGCCGTGCGAGGTCGACGCGTGCAGGAAGGACCGGTTGCAGAAGGTCTGGGAGGGGACGGCGCAGAACCACTGGTCGAAGACGGCGAACTCGCGGGCGAGGGTGGAGAAGACGGGCAGCATCTCCGGCGAGAAGCCGCCCATGATCGTCCGCACCTCCTCCGCCGTGGGCTCCTGCCCCTTCTTCATCACCCTCAGGTGCTGGACGTAGTCCTCGAGGAAGCCGCTCATCGTCGGGGCGGAGGCGTCGGCGGGCGCGTTGAAGGGCGCGGTCATGGCGCCGACGGTGCGGCCGGCGTTCTCGGGCGGATCCACCGTGCCGAAGAGCTGAGTGTTGACGTGCGGGTACTCCTCGCCCGGGTCCGGGTCGGGCTGGCGCATCACGGAGTCGGTGGCGCCCTCGTAGACGTGCGTGCCGACGGTCAGTCCCCCGGCGCTGGTGTTCGTCCGCTCGTCGGGGAGGAGGCCCTCGAAGCTCTCGCCCGCGGGCAGGTCGTCCGGTCCGTAGAGGCGGCCGAGGACGTTGTCGAAGGAGCGGTTCTCGAACATGATCACGACGACGTGGTCGAATCCCGGCTCCGTGCGGGCGGGCAGTCGCGGCTCCTCCTCGCGGCGGGGGCCGGAGGCGACGGCCGCGCCGATCGCGCCGCCGGCGAGGGCTCCGGCTCCGACTCCGGCGGCGGCGGTGCCGGCCAGGAAGCGGCGGCGCGAGCGGGAGCGGGGAGCTCCGTCGTCGTGCTCCGAGGGAGTCCGCTCGCTGGTCATCTCCGCCGCCTCTCCTGCGCCGCCTGCGCCTGCTCGGAGTGTAGCGACGCGCCCGGGACGGCGGCTCGAACGCGGGCGAGCAGTCCGGCCTCCGGCTCGGGGTCGACGTGCGCGCGGCGGGCCGCGTCGCGGAGGCGCCGCCCGATCGGCGCGGGCGGCGCGAACGCCGGCGCCGTGCGGGGCCAGCGCGCGAGGGGGCGGTCGGGACCGCTGAGGAGTGCGGCCAGCTCTCGGACCTGCGGATCGACGAGCGCTCGGCGCACGCCCGCCCGGGCGCGGACGAGCTGCGCGGGAGTCTCCGGACCGAGCGGCACGCCGATCCGTGCACCCGAGGGGACGGCCGAGGCGAGCACGAGCGCCGGCACCGTGCCGGGCCGCCCTGCGCTCCCCCGCGCGGTGGCGAGGAGCAGCATCCGCCGCCCCGCCCGCTCCCCGTCGCGGACGGCGTCGAACACGACGTGCAGCAGCTGCTCCGCGAGGCGCGCATCAGCGGATCGATCGGTGCCGGCGGCTGCGGCGTCGGCGAAGTCGGCCGGATCGACGAGGGACCGCGGCTCGACCAGGACGAGCGGAGGCAGGGTGCCGGCTGCGGCCTCGGCGGCCAGCGCGTCGATGGGAAGGAGGCGCCCGCCGCGGGAGCCGGCGGCGCCCGGATCGCGGTGGGGCCACTCCGGATCGGCGAGGAGCGTGGTCGAGACGCCCTGCCGCTCGTCGACCGCGAGAGCCCAGCCTGTGCCGGTCTCCCGGGCCGCGCGCAGGGCCGCCGGCAGCGGATCGCGGCCGTCGGCGCGCCAGTGGTCGGCCCGCGCGAAGGCCGTGGCGAGGAGCGCGTGCACCGGCAGCATCTCGGGGGCGAAGCGCGCGCCCGGAGGATCGTCCGGGCCGGGCGCGGTCATCACGGCGTCCGTATCACCGGTGAACACCGGGCCGTCCGGATCGTCGAGCGCGCCGAGGACCTGGTCGCGGCTGCGGCCGGCGAAGGAGAGCACGACCACGTGGTCGATCCGGCCCAGCGCCTCGGCGGTCCGGCGCTCGGCGGCGGTGGGCCGAGCCGCGGCGTCGAGCGCGAGCGACGCTGCGTCGGCGAGGGAGCGGCGCAGGAACGCACGCCGCTCCCCGCCGCCCGCGTCAGGCATCGGGCCCGGTCGGCTCCTCCGTGCTCGGGGCGGCCGCGTCCGGGACGGCGTCGGTCTCCGGCACGGCGTCGTCCTCCGGCGAGGCGTCGGAGCGCGATGCGCCGGCGACGTCCCCGTCCGGGCCGGCAGCGGCCTCCTCCGGAGCGTCGGCGGACGCCTCCTCCGGCAGCGCGATCGCGTCCGGTCCCTCCGTCACCAGGAGGTGGAACTCGGCCGCGGTGATGATCCGGAGCCCCAGGGCCTCGGCCTTGCCGAGCTTGCTGCCGGCGCCGGGACCGGCGGCGACGTAGTCGGTCTTCTTGGAGACGCTCGAGCCGGCCTTGCCGCCGGCCGCGAGGATGGCCTCCTGCGCCCCCTCGCGGGAGTACCCCTCCAGGCTGCCGGTCGCCACGACCGTGAGACCCGCGAGCACCCCGCCGGCGGCGTCCGCGGCACCGGGACCGGGGTGGCCGGGCGTGGCGAAGCGCACTCCGGCCGCGGCCCAGCGGTCGACGATCTCGACGTGCCAGTCGACCTCGAACCAGGCGATCAGGGCGTCGGCGATGATCCCGCCCACCCCGTCGACCGCGGCGAGCTCGTCGCGGCTCGCCACGCGGATCGCGTCGAGCGAGCCGAAGTAGCCCGCCAGCGCGCGCGCGGCGACCGGGCCGACGTGCCGGATGCTGAGCGAGACCAGCAGGCGCCACAGCTCCTTGGTCTTCGCCCGCTCGATGTTCTCGATCAGCCGGAGGGCGTTGGTGGAGGGCACGGAGGCGGCGTCCCCCGCGAAGGCTCCCGCCTCCGGGTCGAAGGCGCCGTCCTTGGCGAGCTGCCGCTTGCGCTTGAAGGGCGTGACGACCTTCGGATCGCCCTTCGCGTCGAGCTTCTGCAGACCCGTCTCGGAGTCGCGGACGACGACCTCGATCGGGAAGAGATCGGCCACCGTGAGCTCGAACAGCCCGGCCTCGGTCCGCAGCGGCGGCTCGGCGGGCACCAGGGGCTGGGTCAGGGCGGCGGCGCTGACCTCGCCGAGCGCCTCGATGTCGAGCGCGCCGCGGCTGCCGATGTGCTCGACGCGCCCGCGGACCTGCGCGGGGCAGGACTCCGCGTTGGGGCAGCGCAGGTCGACGTCGCCCTCCTTGGCCGGAGCGAGCGTGGTGCCGCACTCGGGGCACTGCGTCGGCATCACGAACTCGCGCTCGGAGCCGTCGCGGAGCTCCACCACCGGGCCGAGCACCTCGGGGATGACGTCCCCGGCCTTCCGCAGCACGACCGTGTCGCCGATGAGCACGCCCTTGGCCTTGACCACGTCGGCGTTGTGCAGCGTGGCCTGGCGCACCTCGGACCCCGCGACCTTCACCTTGGTCATCTGGGCGAACGGCGTCGCGCGGCCGGTGCGCCCGACGCTCACGACGATGTCGAGGAGCTTCGTGTGGACCTCCTCGGGCGGGTACTTGTAGGCGATCGCCCAGCGCGGCGCCCGGCTGGTGGCGCCGAGCTCGTCGTGCAGCTCGAGCTCGTCCACCTTCACGACCACGCCGTCGATCTCGTGCTCGACCGAGTGCCGCTCGCGGCCGTAGCGGTCGACGAAGGCGAGCACCTCCTCCACCGAGGCCGAGACGCGGTTGTGGCCGCTGACCGGCAGTCCCCAGGAGGAGAGGAGCCCGTAGACCTCGGACTGGGTCGCGACCGGCGGGTCCGGCCAGGCGCCGATGCCGTGCACGTAGAGCGCGAGGGAGCCGACGCGCGCCTCGCCGGCGCGCAGGTCGAGACCCGACTTCTTGTCGAGCTGCTGGCGGAGGCCGCCGCTCGCCGCGTTCCGCGGGTTGGCGAAGGTCGGGAATCGCCGCAGTGCGCTCGTGCGCGCCTTCTCCTCCTCGAAGACGCCTCGGGTGGCGGGCGGGCGGGACGACCAGCGGGTCCGCGCCTCCTCGACCGCCTCGTCGCGCAGCGTCTCCTGGAGGGCGTTCAGCTCGGCGAAGGCGGCCACGGGGATGAAGACCTCGCCGCGGACCTCGACGAGTGCCGGGTGGCCCTCACCGGAGAGGCGCTCGGGGATGCCCGCGACGCGGAGGGCGTTGACGGTGACGTCCTCGCCGGTGCGGCCGTCGCCGCGGGTCGCCGCCGTGACGAGGCGGCCGTTCTCGTAGTGGAGGGAGATCGCGAGCCCGTCGATCTTGAGCTCCGTGAGCCAGGCGACGGGGCGGTCGGCCGAGGCCACCGTCTTCTCGCACCACTCGCGCAGCTCCTCGGGCGAGAACACGTTGTCGAGGGAGAGCATCCGCTCGGCGTGGTCGATCGGGGCGAGGCCCGCTCCGACGACCCCGCCGACGGTCCGCGTCGGCGAGTCCTCGGCGGCGAGCGCGGGGTGCTCGGCCTCGAGCGCGGCGAGCTCGCGCACCAGGGCGTCGTACTCGGCGTCGGACAGCGGCGAGGAGTCGGCCGCGTAGTAGTCGTCGCTCGCCGAACGGATCCGCGCCCGCAGCTCCTCGACGCGGCCGGCGGGCTCGACGGCGCTCACCGGAGCACCGCGGCGTCGGCCGCGACCGTGCGGTCGATCGTGCACTGGCCCAGCACGCGGGTGCCGAGGTAGACGACGGCCGTCTGGCCGGGGGCGACGCCGTCGAGCGGCGAGTCCGGAGTGATCACGAGCTCCACCCTGCCATCGACGTGCGACACCACCGCGGAGGCGGGGACCGGGTCGGCGTGGGCGCGGATCTGGACGTCGCAGCGGAAGGGCGCGTCCGCGTCCTCGGGAGCGGCGCCCGCCCAGGTGAACCGCTCGCCGGCGATCTCGCCGATGCGCAGCGCCTCGCGCGGACCGACCACGACCTCGTTGCTCACCGGCCGCACCTCCAGGACGAAGCGCGGCCGACCGTCGGGCGCGGGGACGCCGAGGTGCAGGCCCCGGCGCTGGCCCACCGTGTACCCGTGAGCGCCCTCGTGGGAGCCGACCACCGCGCCGTCCCGATCGACGACCGCTCCGGTCTCGGGGGCGACGCGCTCGGCGAGCCAGCCGCGGGTGTCGCCGTCGGGGATGAAGCAGATGTCGTAGCTGTCGGGCTTGCTCGCGACGCTGAGGCCCCGCTCCGCCGCCTCCGCGCGCACGATCGCCTTGGACGGCGTGGAGCCGAGCGGGAACATCGAGTGCCGCAGCTGCTGCTCCGTCAGCACGCCGAGGACGTAGGACTGGTCCTTCGCCTCGTCGCTCGCGCGGTGGAGCTCCGGGGAGCCGTCGGCAGCGGTGCGGAGGGAGGCGTAGTGGCCGGTGCAGACCGCGTCGAAGCCGAGGTCGAGAGCCTTCTCGAGCAGGGCGGCGAACTTGATCCGCTCGTTGCAGCGCATGCAGGGGTTCGGGGTGCGGCCCGCCGAGTACTCGGCGACGAAGTCGTCGACGACGTCCAGCTTGAACCGCTCGGAGAAGTCCCACACGTAGTACGGGATGCCGAGGACGTTCGCGGCACGCTGCGCGTCCATCGAGTCCTCGATCGTGCAGCACCCCCGGCTGCCCGTGCGAAGCGTGCCGGGCATCCTGCTCAGGGCGAGGTGCACGCCCACCACGTCGTGCCCCGCCTCCACCGCGCGGGCCGCGGCCACCGCCGAGTCCACTCCACCGCTCATCGCCGCCAGAACCTTCACCGTGCGAGTCTACGTTTCCCGCGGGCGCGGCCGGCAGGGGGTCAGGCGGGCAGCACCGCGCGGCTCGACAGTCCGGCTCGGGCGGCGCGGGCGTAGGCGCCGGGCAGCGCGGCCAGGAGGGCGTCGACGTCCGCGTCGGTCGAGGTGTGGCCGAGCGTCATCCGGAGCACTCCGCGGGCCTCGTCCTCGCTGCGGCCGAGCGCGAGGACCACGTGCGAGGGCTCCGGGATCCCCGCCGTGCAGGCGGATCCGGTCGAGACGGAGACGCCCGCGGTGTCGAGGAGGAAGAGGAGGGAGTCGCCCTGCGCACCGGGGAAGGCGAGGTGCGCGTTGTTGGCGACCCGGCGTCCGGAGTCGAGGGCGGGCCCGGTCAGGGTCGCCCCCGGCACGGCGGCGAGGACGCCCGCGACGAGCCGGGCGCGCAGGGCGGCCAGGCGCTGCGCCTCCGCCGACAGCTCGGCGTCCGCCTCGACCGCGGCGGCGGCGAAGGCCGCGGCGCCGGGCACGTCCTGGGTGCCGGAGCGGACGCCCCGCTGCTGTCCGCCTCCGTGCAGCACCGGGACCACGCGGGCGTCGCGGGCGAGCACGAGCGCACCGGTCGCGATCGGCCCGCCGACCTTGTGACCCGAGACGCTGACGGCGGCCAGTCCCGCGCCGCGCCCGGAGCCGGAGGCGCGGCGGATCTCGGCGATCCGCAGCGGCACGTGTCCGAGGGCGGCGACCGCGTCGACGTGGAGGGGGACGCCGGCGCGGGCGCACACCGCCGCCAGCTCGGCGATCGGATTGATCGTCCCGATCTCGTTGTTGACCCAGAGCACCGTGACCAGGGCGACCGAGCCGGGGTCCTCCTCCAGCGCCGCGGCGAGCGCCTCCGGCCGCAGGGTGCCCTCGTCGTCGAGCGGCAGCCACTCGAGGACGGCGCCCTCGTGCTCGGCGAGCCAGGCGGCGGAGTCGAGCGTCGCGTGGTGCTCCCCCTCGGCGACCAGGACCCGGACGCGGGCCGGATCCTCGCTCCGGCGCTGCCAGTAGAGGCCCTTGATCCCGAGGTTGACCGCCTCGGTGCCGCCGGCGGTGAGGATCACCTCGATCGGCTCGCAGCCGAGCACCCCGGCGAGCGCCGACCGGGCGTCCTCCAGCCGGCGGCGCGCCTCCTGGCCGGAGCCGTGGACGGAGGAGGGATTGCCGCCGTGGGCGGACGCCTCCGCGAACGCGGCGAGCGCCGAGGCGCGCAGCGGGGTGGTCGCGGCGTGGTCGAGGTAGATCACAGCAGCCCTTCGTCCCGCGTCGGGGGCACGGAGGGAGCCGGTGCCCGTCACTACTGTAAGTCGCATGACCTCTCACGATCCCCTGGCCCGGCTCGGCGTGACCGTGGACGATCAGGGCGGTGAGCTGCGGGTCTGGTCCGAGAGCGCGAGCGCCGTCGATCTGCTGCTGTACGACGAGAAGGATCCGACCTGGGTGACCCGCACGGTCCCGCTGGCGCGCGACGACGCCGCGGTCTGGTCCGCGCGCTCCGATCTGCTGGCCCCCGGCCGCCGCTACGCCCTGCGCGTCGACGGGCCGACGGGCTCCCGGCACCGCTTCGACCCCCGCCGGGCCCTGCTGGAGCCGTACTCCCGCGGCCTGCACCGGGTGGCGGAGAACGAGTGGCGCTCGGTCGTCGTGGACGACGCGTTCGACTGGGGCTCCTCCTCCCGGCCCGGCACCCCGATGGACCGCACCGTGATCTACGAGGCGCATGTGAAGGGGCTGACCCGGCTGAACCCGGCGCTGCCCGTGGAGCTGCGCGGCACCTACGCCGGCCTGGCGCACGAGTCGACGGTCTCGGCGCTGCTCGATCTGGGCGTGACGGCGGTCGAGCTGCTGCCCGTGCACGCGTTCGTGTCGGAGCAGCGCCTGCTGCGGCAGGGGCTGACCAACTACTGGGGCTACAACACGCTGAACTTCTTCGCCCCGCACGCCGCGTACGCCTCCTCCACCGCGCAGCGCGGCGGACCGTCCGCGGTGCTCCGGGAGTTCAAGGGGATGGTGAAGCTCCTGCACGAGGCCGGCCTCGAGGTGATCCTGGACGTGGTCTACAACCACACCGCCGAGGAGGGGCCGGGCGGGCCGATGTCGAGCCTGCGCGGGATCGACGACGCCGGCTGGTACCGCCAGACGCCCGAGGGCCACTACGTGGACGTCACGGGCTGCGGGAACACGATCGACTTCGGCCGGCCGGCGGCGCAGCGCCTCGCGCTGGACTCGATGCGCTACTGGTCGGGCGAGGTCGGGATCGACGGCTTCCGGCTCGACCTGGCCGCGACCCTCGGCCGGGACGAGATCGCGCACTTCCGGAGCGACCACCCGCTGCTGCGGGCCGCGGTCGAGGATCCGGCGCTGGCCGGCGTGAAGATGATCGCCGAGCCCTGGGACGTGGGAATGGGCGGCTGGCAGACGGGGAACTTCCCGGCCGGGTGGTCGGAGTGGAACGACCGCTACCGCGACCGCGCCCGCAATTTCTGGCTCTCGGACATCGACTACGCCCGCCGCGCCGGCACGGCCCCCGTCGGCATCGGCGGCTTCGCGACCCGGCTCTCGGGCTCCTCCAACACCTTCTCGGCGGAGCGGGGACCCCTCGCTTCGGTCAACTTCGTCACTGCGCACGACGGCTTCACGCTGGCGGACCTCGTCTCGTACAACGTCAAGCACAACATCGGCAACGGCGAGTCGAACCGCGACGGAGCCGACACCAACCGCTCCTTCAACCACGGCTTCGAGGGCCCCACCACCGACGAGCGGATCACGCTGGCGCGGCGGAAGGCGATGCGGAACCTCCTCGGCACCCTGCTGCTGTCGGCCGGCGTGCCGATGATCACGGCGGGCGACGAGACCGGGCGCAGCCAGCGCGGCAACAACAACGCCTACTGCCAGGACTCGGACCTGACCTGGGTGCGCTGGGAGGGCCTGGCCGACTGGCAGCTCGCGCTGCGCGCGCACACGCGCACCCTGCTGCGCCTGCGGCGCGAGCACCCGGCGCTGCGTCCCTCCCGCTACGGCAGCGGCGACGCGAGCGAGCCGGGCGCCACGACCATGACGTGGTTCGACGCCCACGGGCGCGGGATGAGCGAGCACGACTGGACCTCCGCCGCCAACCGGACGCTGCAGTACCTCGCGGCCTCGACGCCGGTCGAGGGCGAGCCGGACCGTGTCCTGCTGGTGGTGCACGGCGTCGAGCAGGACACCACGGTCGTGCTCGCCGAGGACGAGGGGGTCGCCGGCTACACGCGCCTCTGGAACAGCGAGGAGCCGGAGCCGCTGGAGCACGGCGAGTCGTTCGAGCCGGGGCAGGTCATCCGCGTGGCCGGAACCTCGATGCAGCTCTTCGCCGCGCACGGGCCGGCGGCCGAGCAGGACGCCTGATGGCGAGGAGCGGGCCGGGGACCCCGGCGACCGTCGCGCTGACGGCGGCGGGCGTCCCCTTCACTCCCCGCCAGTACCGGCACGACCCGGCCACGACGCGCTACGGGCTCGAGGCGGCCGAGGCGCTCGGCGTCGAGCCGGAGCGCGTGTTCAAGACCCTGATGGTCGACGTCGACGGCGAGCTCGTGGTGGGCGTCGTGCCCGTCACCGGCTCGCTCGGGCTGAAGGAGCTCGCGGCCGCGGTCGGAGGCAGGCGGGCGGCGATGGCCGACCCGGCGCTGGCCCAGCGCCGGACCGGCTACGTGCTCGGCGGCATCTCGCCGCTCGGGCAGAGGACGCGGCACCGCACCGTGATCGACGAGACCGTCGAGCTCCACGACACGGTGCTCGTGTCGGGCGGGCGCCGGGGCTTCGACATCGAGCTCACCCCCGCCGACCTCGTCGCCGCGACGGCCGCCCTCCTCGCCGACATCGCGCGCTGACCCCCGATCCCTCGCCGTCCTCCTCCGGGCGCCGTTTCGCTCGATGCGCCGTCCTCCTCCCGCGAGATCCCACTCCGGTCCGCGAGACGCCGAGGAAGGCGCACCGGAGCGGCATCTCGCGGAGAGGGACCGGGCGGGGTCAGCCGGCGGCGGCGGCCAGGCCCAGCTCGGCGGAGCGGGCCAGGAGGGGATGCCGGGGCACGACGCGGACGGTGTAGCCGAAGGAGCCGCTGCGGTCGAGGGTGACCACTCCGGCGTAGGGCACGCGCCCGACCGCGTCGGCCGGCACTACGGCACCCGACTCCTCGACCACCTCGAGCTCGTGGTGGCGGACCTCGGCGAGCGAGCCGTCAGCGGCCGTCGTCCCGTACACGACCTCGACCGAGACGTCCGCCGGCGAGAGCTCGCCCAGGCGCACGCCCGCCCGCACGGCGAGCCGGTCCCCGCGCTGGGGCACCGCGTCGATCCCGCCGGATTCGACGGACGCGACCGCGACTCCGGGCCAGCCGGCGCGGACCCGCCGCTTCCAGCTCGCCAGCTCCTTGGCCGGCTCGAAGTGATCGGCGGCGACGGCGCGCCCGGCCTCGGCGGCCGGCGAGTAGAGCGCCTCGACGTACTGGCGCACCATCCGCTCGGCGGAGAGCTCGGGCGAGAGGGTCGCGAGGGTGTGCCGGATCGACCGCACCCACCGCCGGGGCACGCCGTCCTGGTCACGCTCGTAATAGCGCGGCACGACCTCGGTCTCGAGCAGCTCGTAGAGCGCCTCGGCCTCGAGCGTGTCGCGGGCCTCCGGGTCGAGCGCGCGGTCGGAGGAGGGGATCGCCCAGCCGTTCTCGCCGTCGAAGTACTCGTTCCACCAGCCGTCGAGGATCGAGAGGTTGAGCGAGCCGTTGAGCGCCGCCTTCATCCCCGAGGTGCCGCACGCCTCGAGCGGGCGCAGCGGGTTGTTGAGCCAGACGTCGGTGCCCGGGTAGAGCAGCTGCGCCATCGCGATGTCGTAGTCCGGCAGGAAGACGATCCTGCGGCGCACGTCCGGCTCCTGCGCGAAGCGGACGAGCCGCTGGATCAGGCGCTTCCCCTCCTCGTCGGCCGGGTGGGACTTGCCCGCGATGACGATCTGGATCGGGTGCTGCGGGTGGGTGAGCAGCGCCCGCAGACGCTCGGGGTCGTGGAGCATCAGGGTCAGCCGCTTGTAGGTCGGCACCCGCCGCGCGAAGCCGATGGTGAGCACGTCCGGGTCCAGCAGCTCGTCGAGCCAGGCCGGCGGGAGGCCGCCCGGGTTCTGCTCGCGCCAGGAGCGGGCGGCCCGGCGGCGGGCGTCCCGCACCAGCTGCTCCCGCATCGCCCGGCGCGCGGCCCACAGCTCGGTGTCGCCGAGCGCACCCGAGGCCCAGTCGGCCCGCGTCGTGTCGTCGGTGCCGAGCCGCTCCTCCGCGAGCCGCCGGAGGATCGGATCGGTCCAGGTGGCCGCGTGGACGCCGTTCGTCACCGAGCCGATCGGCACCTCCGCCGTCTCGAAGCCGGGCCAGAGGCTCGAGAACATCGAGCGGCTGACCTCGCCGTGCAGCGTCGAGACGCCGTTGGAGCGCTGCGCGAGCCGCAGGCCCATGTACGCCATGTTGAACGCCGTCCCGGAGTCTCCCGGCTCGGCGCCCAGCGCGAGCACGTCCTCGACCTGCACGCCCGGGAGCAGCTCCGTGGAGAAGTACTCCTCGATCATCCCGCGGTCGAAGCGGTCGATGCCCGCCGGAACCGGAGTGTGCGTGGTGAAGACCGTGCTCGCCCGCACCACCTGGAGAGCCTGGTCGAAGTCCAGGCCCGCGCCGATCAGGCCGGAGATGCGCTCGAGCCCCTGGAAGCCGGCGTGCCCCTCGTTGGTGTGGAACACCTCCGGGAGGACGCCGCCCGAGACCTCGGCCCAGAGCTCGAGCGCGCGGACCCCGCCGATGCCCAGCAGCAGCTCCTGCAGCAGGCGGTGCTCGCCCCCGCCGCCGTAGAGGCGGTCGGTGACGGAGCGGAGCGAGTCCTCGTTCTCGGGGATGTCGGTGTCGAGCAGGAGGAGGGTCACCCGGCCGACCTCCGCGCGCCAGACCCGGGCGTAGAGCGCGCGTCCCTCGGGGAGCGCCAGCACGATGCGGGCGGGCGAGCCGTCGGCGAGACGGACGACGCGCAGCGGCAGCCCGTCCGGATCGAGAGAGGGGTAGGACTCGAGCTGCCATCCGTCGGCGGAGAGCTTCTGCGAGAAGTAGCCCGACCGGTAGAAGAGGCCCACGCCGGTGAGCGGCGCGCCCAGGTCCGAGGAGGCCTTCAGGTGGTCGCCGGCGAGGATGCCGAGTCCGCCGGAGTACTGGGGCAGCGCCGCCGCGATGCCGAACTCCGGCGAGAAGTAGGCGATCGAGCGCGGGGCGGACTCCGGCAGCGACTGGTACCACCGCGGCTCGGTGCGGTAGCGCTCCAGCTCGTCGCGGAGGCGCCACGCCTCGTCGACGAAGCCCTGGTCCCCCGCCAGCTCGGCGAGGCGCTCGGGGCTCACTGCTCCGAGCAGAGCGGTGGGGTCCGCTCCCCCGCGCCGCCACAGCTCCGGATCGACCCGCTCGAACAAGCGCCGGGCGGGCTCGTGCCAGGCCCAGCGGAGATTGCCCGCCAGATCGCCCAGAGCCGAGAGCTCGGGCGGGAGGACGGAGCGGACGATGAAGCGGCGGATCGCCTTCACGGCACCCCTCGACTCTCTGCGGACCCCGGAGCGCCCGGTCGCGGAGCACCGGGGCGGTCGCGCTCGGTCACCCTAGCGGACCCCGACCACCGCGGATCGGCGGGACGCGGACCCGCCGCCACCCTCCGGCACGCGCTCCCCGGGTCCGTTTGCACAGGCCCGAGCGCGGGCGCAACCGTCGTGTGCGAGCCGCCGCCGGTCGCTACTGTCGTGACGTGGCTCAGATACCTTTCGGCAAGGCTCAGAACGGCAAGGACGCACGGCGAGCGGGTCGCGGACGCGCACCCCAGGAGGCGTCGGCGCCTCCCGAGACGGCCGCTCCGGCGCCCGCCGCCGCCCCCGAGGCGACTCCTGCTCCCCCCGCGGCCGACAGTGCACCGGCCGCCCCGGTGACCGCGGACGCACCCCACGCGTCGCCGGCGACCGCGACGACCGGGAGCGGCTACCGCGTCCGGGCCGAGCGCCTGCCGATCATCGACCCGCAGCCGCGGCTCGAGGACGACCGCTGGCCCGCGAAGGCGTTCGTCGGCGAGGTCGTCCCCTTCGCTGCCACGGCCTTCCGCGAGGGGCACGACCTCATCGGCGTCGACCTCCTGCTGCGCTCGCCGTCCGGGGCCGAGTCGGAGCACCGCATGTCGCTCCTCGCGACCGGCACCGACCGCTTCGGGCGCCTCGTGGCCCTCGACGAGGAGGGCGACTGGAGCTACCGCATCCGCGCCTACGCCGACGACTGGGCGACCTGGCAGCACACGGCCGAGGTCAAGATCCCGGCCGGCCTGGACATCGACGTCACCTTCGCCATCGGCGAGGGCCTGCTGCGCAGCGGCGCCGACGACTCCTCGCGGCCCGAGGGCGAGCGCAGCCTGCTCTCCGACACCGCCGCCCGCGTCGGCGACACCACGCTGAGCGCCGAGGAGCGCCTCGCCGCGGCGACCGATCCCACCGTCCACGGCGCGCTCGATGCCCGCCCGGTGATGAGCCTCACCAGCGTCTCCGAGCCGCGCACCGTCCACGTCGAGCGCACCCGCGCCGGCGTCGGCGCCTGGTACGAGTTCTTCCCCCGCTCCGAGGGCGCCGTGCGCCACGAGGACGGGACCGTGACCAGCGGATCCTTCCGCACCGCGATCGACCGCCTCCCCGCCGTGGCGGCGATGGGCTTCGACGTGCTCTACCTGCCGCCGATCCACCCCATCGGCCGCTCCTTCCGCAAGGGCCCGAACAACACGCTCGACGCTGGCGAGAACGACCCCGGCTCGCCGTGGGCGATCGGCTCGGCCGAGGGCGGCCACGACGCGATCCACCCGGACCTCGGCACCGAGGACGACTTCCGCGCCTTCCACGCCGCGGTCGAGGCCGCGGGCCTCGAGCTCGCCCTCGACTTCGCCCTGCAGGCCTCGCCCGACCACCCCTGGGTCACCAGCCACCCCGAGTGGTTCACGACGCTCCCCGACGGCTCGATCGCCTACGCCGAGAACCCGCCGAAGAAGTACCAGGACATCTACCCGATCAACTTCGACAACGACCCCGAGGGCATCCGTCAGGAGTCGCTGCGGGTCCTGCGGCACTGGATCGACCTGGGCGTGCGCATCTTCCGCGTCGACAACCCCCACACGAAGCCGCTCGACTTCTGGGAGTGGATCATCCACGAGGTCAACGCCGAGCACCCCGAGGTCGTCTTCCTCGCGGAGGCGTTCACCCGCCCCGCGATCATGCGCGCACTCGGCAAGGTCGGCTTCCAGCAGTCGTACTCGTACTTCACCTGGCGCAACACCAAGGAGGAGCTCGGCGAGTTCTTCACGAGCATCTCCCACGAGACGGCCGACTACATGCGGCCGAACCTCTTCGTGAACACTCCGGACATCCTCACCGAGTACCTCCAGTACGGCGGCCGCTCGGCGTACAAGGTGCGGGCGGCCCTGGCCGCGACCGCGTCGCCGCTGTGGGGGGTCTACGCCGGCTACGAACTGGTCGAGAACGTCGCTCGCCCCGGCGCCGAGGAGAACATCGACAACGAGAAGTACGAGTACAAGACGCGCGACTGGGCCGGCGCCGAGGAGTCGGGCCGCTCGCTGGCGCCGTACATCACGCGCCTCAACGAGATCCGGCGCTCGCACCCCGCGCTCGGGCAGCTGCGGAACCTGCACGTGCACGGCAGCGACGACGACGCGATCCTCGTCTACTCCAAGCACCTGCAGGCCGCGTTCACGGGCACCGGGACCGACGACACGATCATCGTCGTCGTCAACACCGACCCGCATTCGGCCCGCGAGACCACGGTCCACCTCGACCTGCCCGCGATCGGGCTCGACTGGAGCGCGACCTTCGAGGTCGAGGACCTGATCACCGGCGCCGTCTGGACCTGGGGCAGCGACGACTACGTGCGGCTCGACTCGTTCGTCGAGCCCGTGCACATCCTGAGCGTGAAGGCGGACGAGCGATGAGCGGAACCACCCCCGAGGGCACGAGCCCGGCCGAGGAGGCGGGCCTCGGCGCGCACGCCGAGACGGTCCCCACGACGGGCACCAGCTCGGCGACCACCTCCGGCCACGGCGCGCACATCGCCGACGCGGCGCTCGACGCTCGACAGCACCCCGGAGCGGAGGGCGAGAACGCGCGCAGCTACGCGGTCGAGACGGTCCCGGAGGCGCCTCAGCCGGTCGCGGCCGACGACGCCGTGACCGTCGAGCCCGACGCCGACGACGCGGAGTCCGCTCCGGTCGGCAGCGGGGCCGAGGGCGACCTGCCCGACGACACGGACGCCGCCGATTCGGTCGCAGCCGACAGCGCCGCGCCCTTTGAGACGACCGCCGGCCCCGCCGAGACGACCGCGGACCCCGCCTCCGCTTCGGGCCCCGTCGACGGCACCGCTGCGATCGCGCTGCCCGACATCCCGGAGTGGGTGCTGCAGCAGCTCGCCACCGGCAGCAACGCGCTCCCCCACGACGTCCTGGGCCAGCACCTCGTCGCGGCCCCCGGCGTCTCCGACCCGGTGACGGTCGTCCGCGTGCGCCGCCCGCTCGCCGAGAAGGTCGCCCTGGTGCTCGCCACCGGCGCCCGCGTCGAGCTCAGCCACCTCAGCGACGGGATCTGGCAGGGCTTCCACGTCCTCGGTCCGCAGGCGTACACCGTCGAGGCCCGCTACGGCGGCGGCGGCGAGTGGACCGCGGAGGACCCCTACCGCTTCTCGAAGACGGTCGGTGATTTCGACCTCTACCTCATCGGCGAGGGCCGCCACGAGCGCCTCTGGGAGGCGCTCGGCGCCCGTCACCGCGAGCACGAGGGGGTCTGGGGCACGAGCTTCGCCGTGTGGGCCCCGCACGCCCAGGCCGCTCGGGTCGTCGGCGACTTCAACGACTGGAACGGCGAGGGCCACTCCCTCCGCAACCTCGGGACGACCGGGGTCTGGGAGATCTTCGTCCCGGGCGTCGAGCCCGGAGCCTCCTACAAGTTCGACCTGCTCTCGCGTGACGGCCACTGGGTCCGCAAGGCCGACCCGATGGCCCGCGCCACGGAGGTGCCGCCCGCGACGGCGTCCAAGGTCCCCGTCTCGCACCACCAGTGGGGCGACTCCGGCTGGATGGAGAAGCGAGCCTCGGTCGATCCGCACACGCAGCCGCTCAGCGTCTACGAGATGCACCTCGGCTCCTGGCGTCCGGGACTGAGCTACCGCGACCTCGCGGACCCGCTGATCGAGTACGTCACCGAGCTCGGCTTCACTCACGTGGAGTTCATGCCGCTCGCCGAGCACCCGTTCGGCGGCTCCTGGGGCTACCAGGTCACCGGCTACTACGCCGCCTCGAGCCGCTTCGGCACGGCCGACGACCTCAAGTACCTGATCGACCGTCTGCACCAGGCCGGCATCGGCGTCATCGTCGACTGGGTGCCCGGGCACTTCCCCAAGGACGACTTCGCCCTCGCCCGCTTCGACGGCGAGCCGCTCTACGAGCACCCGGACTGGCGCCGCGGCGAGCAGATGGACTGGGGCACCTACGTCTTCGACTTCGGGCACACCCAGGTGCGCAACTTCCTCGTCGCGAACGCCCTGTTCTGGCTCGAGGAGTTCCACGTCGACGCCCTGCGAGTGGACGCCGTCGCCTCGATGCTCTACCTCGACTACTCCCGCAAGGAGGGCGAGTGGCTGCCGAACCAGTACGGCGGACGCGAGCACCTCGAGGCGATCAGCTTCCTCCAGGAGGTCAACGCCACGGCCTACAAGCTGCACCCCGGCATCATGATGATCGCCGAGGAGTCGACGAGCTGGCCCGGCGTCACCCAGCCCACCAGCTCCGGCGGCCTCGGCTTCGGGCTCAAGTGGAACATGGGCTGGATGCACGACTCGCTCGACTACATGGCGAACGACCCGCTCTGGCGCCAGTACCACCTGGGCGAGATCACCTTCTCGTTCGTCTACGCCTTCAGCGAGAAGTTCGTCCTGCCGATCAGCCACGACGAGGTCGTGCACGGCAAGGGCTCGCTGATCCAGAAGATGCCGGGCGACCACTGGCAGCAGCTCGCGAACGTGCGCGCCTACCTCGCCTTCATGTGGGCCCACCCCGGTAAGCAGCTGCTCTTCATGGGCCAGGAGTTCGGCCAGTACTCCGAGTGGAGCGAAGAGCGGGGTCTGGACTGGTGGATCCTCGATCAGCCGAGCCACCGCGGTCTCTGGAGCCTCGTCGGTCAGCTGAACCGCGTGTACCGCGACTCGCCGTCGTTCTGGGAGCTCGACCACGAGCAGTCGGGCTTCGAGTGGATCGACGGCGGCGCGGCGGCGGCCAACGTCGTCTCGTTCCTGCGCAAGGACAGCGAGGGTCGCCCGATCGCCGTCATCGCCAACTTCTCGGGCTCGCCCGTGCACGGCTACCGCGTGAGCCTGCCCACGGCCGGCCGCTGGGAGGAGCTCGTCAACACGGACGCCGAGATCTACGGCGGCAGCGGAGTCGGGAACTTCGGAGCGGTCGAGGCTCGCGAGGAGCCGTGGGCCGGCCGCCCGGCTTCCGCCGAGCTGGTCCTGCCCCCGCTGGCCGTGCTCTACCTGCGACCCGCCGACTGATCGGTCCCCGCACGGAAGAGGCCGCCCGCCGCGACGATCGTCGCGAGCGGGCGGCCTCTCGGCGTTCCGGCCGGCGTCAGTAGAGCAGGCCGGTGAGCCGGGCCCGAGCCTTGTTGACGCGCGGGTCGGTCTGACCGACGATCTCGAAGAGCTCCAGGAGACGAGCCCGGACGGCGGCCTTCCCCTCGGCGTCGAGGCGCGGGAACATCGAGAGCAGCCGGTCGAAGGCGTCCTCGACGTGGCCGCCAGAGACGTCCAGGTCGGCGACGGCGAGCTGCGCGTCGAGGTTCGACGGCTCGGCTGCGGCGGTCGAGCGGATGTCGTCGAGCGTGCGGCCCTGGAGGCGGGCCAGCAGCCGCACCTGCGCGAGACCGGCGACGGCGAGGTCGTCGCGCGGGTTCTGCGCGATGGCGGTCTCGTACTCGGTGATCGCCGCGGCGTAATCGCCCCGGTCGATCGCGTCGTAGGCCTCCTGGTGGTGCGGCGGCAGCGGCTCGGGCTCGGGCTCGCCGCCCTCGGCGGGAGCGACTCCCTCCACCGGCACCGTGCCCGTCACACCGTTCTGAGCGGCGAGCTGGAGGACCTGCTCGAGCAGGTCGCGCAGCTGCTCCTCGGCGACGAGGCCGCTGAACAGGGGCACCGGGCGGCCGCCGATGATCGCGGCGACCGTCGGCACGGACTGCACCTGGAACGCCTGCGCCAGCTGCGGGCTCGACTCCACATCGACCCCGACGAGCACGAACGCGCCGGCGTACGAGACGACGACCTTCTCGAGCAGCGCGGTCATGCTCTGGCTCTGGTCCGACCAGGAGCCGCGCAGGTCGACGATCACCGGCACGCGCGACGAGAGCTGGACCACCTGGTCGAACTCGGCGTCGCCGGCGGTCAGCAGCAGCGGATTCGCGCCGGGCGCGCCTCCGGGAGCGGTGGGCGCGGCCGGGGCGCCGGCGGAGGCGGCGGGCGGGGTGCGGCGGTTCACCAGCGACGAGAGGTCGACGGCGCCGCGGAGGTTTCCGGGCAGGGGCGGGACGGTGCTCACGGCAGCTGCACCACCGAGACGAGTCCCTGGCTCCATCCGAGCATCACGATCTTCTCCTCCGATCCGACGGGCGGTACGTAGAACAGCAGTTGGTATCCGTAGGTGGTCTCGATGCCGGTCGTCGACTTGTCCGTGCCCAGCAGGGTCTGCGAGGCGCCGGAGGTCGAGACGGTCGAGCCCTCGGCAGTGGGGCGGACGGTCGACGTCTCGGCGATGCTCGCCGCGACGAGGGCCCCCGAGTCGTTCGTCGCGAGCGCGATCGTCGGCGACGTGCCGGCGGCGTTCGAGAACTCGATCGAGGCGGTGTCCGGCAGCGCCTCGCGGTCGGCGTTCTTCTTGTCGACGCCGACCTGCCCCCGGAGGGTGTCGCCGTCGGCCGCGAAGAGCTCGGCGTACTGGCTCGAGTCGCCGTTGGCGAGCACGTCCGCGTACGCGGAGCCGACGGTCTGCGGGGCGAGCTTCATCAGGCGCGAGTCGGGCGCCACGATCGACGTGCCGACGGTGACGGGCGCGACGTCGGGGATGCGCGCGTTGGCCTCGAGCGAGATGGCGTAGTCGACCTTGTAGTCGACGCGCGGGCTCGCCTGGCTCATCATCAGCGCGATCGGGGCCTGGGTGGAGTCCATCGAGTTCTGCACGACGGCGGTCACCAGGCGCGGCCACGACTCCGTGTCCTGCGGGAGCACCAGGCTCACCGGGGAGGCCGGGATCGTCTGCGGCGGGTCGATCGTCCCGCCCTTGGCGACGACGTCGTAGTTGGTGGTGCGCTCGGTGAGCGCCTCGCCCTGGAAGCGCTCGGCGAGGATCCCGGCGTCCCGGGCGGCGTCGGCGCGCGACGCGACATCGGCGACCTCGGCGACGACGGCCTCCGCCTGCTGCGTGGTGACCACGGGGGTCGGCTCGGCCGAGACCGGCTCTGCCCCCGCGGTCGCCGTGGCGGACGCGGTCGGCGCCTCGCTCGCGCCCGCGGCGAGATCCGGCCAGTAGTCGGAGCTGCAGCCGGAGAGGAGGACCGTCGTCCCGAGGACGACGGGCAGCACCAGGGCCGCCCGGCGGCGCGAGGGCGCCGGCGACGCCGTGGAGGCCTGGATCCCGGCACGCGGCCGGGGACGGCGGGCACCGCGGGGGATCCGGCCCTGCGGTCCCTTCCGGCGCGGGCCGTGCTGGCGGCGCAGGTGGACGAAGGCCCAGATGTAGAGGACGAGGCCGAGGAGGAGGAACACGGCTCCTCCGAGCAGCAGCGGGCCGGCGAGGGGCGTCGCGGTGTCCACGGGCCAGCTGACGCGCACGGAGTCGGCTGCCGGCGCGGTGCCGTCGCTCGCGATGAGGATGGAGACGTCCTCCGGCACGTCGAGCGCCAGGGTCACGCTGCCGCTCCCCTCGAACTCCTCGAGCCAGAGGTCGGAGCCGCGCGGATCGACGACCGCCGCGTCGGCGGTCTCGACGTCGGAGGAGAGCTGGACGCGCTCGCCCGTCTCCTCCGCGGAGGTGAGGGTGTCGTCGGCGCGCTCGTAGCCGATGGCGTCGTAGCTCGAGCCGCCCACCCAGCCCAGCACGTCGGAGGTCCGGGCGTAGGCGACGACGAGGTCGCCGCTGCCCTCGACCGTGATCGTCTGGCGTCCCGGGTTGGCGCCCAGGGTGCTGCCGTCGATCACCGCGTAGGGAGCGGAGGAGTCGAGCGCGGTCTCGGCGGTGAGGGACTCCGGAGGAGCCCAGACCGTCCGCTGACCGATGCCGAGCACGATCATCGCGGCAGCGATGACGGTGGCGATGATGGCGAAGACGAACCGCACGAAAGTACTCCTCCTGCGTTGCCGGATCGGGGTGACGGCCGGGGCCGGCTCGGGGTACGCAGCCGGACCGGGGCGCGACGGCAACAGACAAAGACAGTCCACGATAGCCGATGCCCTCGCTCCGATGCCCGGGAGAAGCCGAGAGTGCGGCCCGGGCGGCGCGCGGTGCGGGTGTCGCCCCGGCCGCGGCCTCCGCGCTGAATACACTTTCCGAGTGCCGCGAGCCCCACCGCGGTCCTGCTCTGAAGGAGACGACGTGGCGAACGACGAGGCCGAATTCACCCAGGTGTTCCGTGGCTACGACCGGGACGAGGTCGACAAGGCCGTCCAGGGCCTGCGCCGCGAGCTCATCCACTCGAACACCCAGGCGGCCGAGAGCGGCCGCGAGGTGAAGCGCCTGTCCTCCCGGATCGAGGGCCTCGAGAAGGAGCTGCAGCAGGTCGGCACTCCCACCTACGCCGGCCTGGGCGCCAAGCTCGAGCACACCCTGCGCGTGGCCGAGGAGCAGTCCGAGCGGATCATCGCCCAGGCCGAGAACGACGCCTCCGCCCTCCGCCGCTCCACCCGCGACGACGGCGACCGCATCCTCCAGGAAGCGCGCGACGAGGCCGAGCGCCTGGTGACCGAGGCGCGCCGCCGTGCGGACCGGACCCGCGACGAGTCCGAGGCGCAGGCCGCGGCGACGCTCGGCAAGGCCGCCGACGACCGCGACGTGATGACCCAGGACGCCGTCCGCGAGGCCGCCGCGATCCGCGGCACCGTGGCGACCGAGGCCGCCGAGACCCGCGCCACCGCGAAGCGCGAGGCCGCCGCGATCCGCTCCGAGGCCGAGCGCGAGGCCGCGGAGATGCGCGCAGTCGCCGCCCGCGAGATCGAGGTCGCCCGCGCCGAGGCCGCCCGCCTCGCCCAGGCCAACGAGCTCCTGCGGGCCGAGGTCGCCTCCGAGGTGGACCGGCTCCGGGCGGCCGTCGAGGCCGAGGTCGCCCAGGCGCGCGCGGCAGTCGAGGCCGAGGTGCTCTCGACCCGCGCCGCGCTCGACGCCGAGGTCGCCGCAGTCCGCGCCGAGGGCGCGCGCGAGATCGCCGACCAGCGCACCCGGCTCACCCAGGAGCGCGCCGAGGCCGTCGCCGTGCTCGACGCCGAGCTGGCGGGCCTGCGCGCCGCGTCCGCCGACGAGGCCGCTGCGCTCTCGCGCGAGGTCGAGCAGGCCCGGATCGACCTGGTGGTCGAGCTCGCCGCGCGCCGCGAGGAGGCCGACCGCGACGACCTGCTCCGCCACCAGGAGGCCGTCGCGCAGACCCAGCGCTACCTCGACGAGTCGAACCTGCAGCTCGCCGACGCCATCCGACGCGCGAACGACAAGCGCCTCGAGGCGGACGCCCTCCGCAGCGACGCCCTCGACGACACGACGCGACTGCGCCGGAAGACCCAGGACGACTCCGACGCCCTCCTCGACGACGCGCGCGACCAGGCGCAGAAGCTCGTCGCGGACGCGGAGCGCCGCAGCCGCGAGCTGATGGACACCGCCGAGCGGCGCCTCGACGAGATCCGCACCGAGCGCGACGCGATCGCCGGCTACGTGTCGGGACTGCGCGGGCTCATCGGCCACATCGACGGACTCGCGGACGACAGCGACGGCGACGACTCCGACGGCAGCGGCTCCGACGGCGGCTCGTCCGACGGCAGCGGCTCCGACGGCGGCTCGTCCGGCCGCTAAGCGGCCGCCGCACGGGCGGGCTCAGCCGAGCTCGCCCGCCCACTCCGTCGGCAGCGGGGACGAGGCGGGCGCGACCACGCGCACGATCTCGTCGAGGACCCGGCGGGTCTGCGCCTCGCCGACCCAGAGGTGCTTCCCGCCCTCCACGGCCACGAGGTCCAGCTGCGGCACGCTCGCGAAGCGCTCGGCGGCCGCCTCCGGCCGCAGGTAGTCGTCGAACTCCGGGACGAGCGCCACGAGCGGGCGGCCGTCCTCGCCCCAGGCGGCGACCTCCTCCGCGCTCGTGCGGTGCAGCGGCGGCGAGAGCAGGATCGCTCCCTCGACGGGGTGCTCCCTCCCCCACTTCAGCGCGAGCTCGGTGCCGAAGGACCAGCCGACCAGCCAGGGGTGCGGCAGTCCGCGGTCCGCGACGAGGGCCAGGGCTGCGGCGACGTCGGCGCGCTCCTCGATGCCGTGTCCGAACGCGCCCTCGCTCGTGCCGCGCGGCGACGCGGTGCCGCGGGTGTTGAAGCGGAGGACCGCCAGGTCGGCGAGCGCGGGCAGCCGGGCGGCGGCCTTCCGCAGGATGTGCGAGTCCATGAAGCCGCCGTGGGTGGGCAGCGGATGCAGGGTGACCAGGGTCGCGACCGGCTCGTGCTCCAGGGGCAGCGCGAGCTCCCCCACCAGGGTCAGGCCGTCGGAGGTGTGCAGCTCGACGTCCTCGCGGCGGGCGGGGAGGACGACGCCTCCGCGGATCTCGTGGGTCATCGTGCTCCTCGGATTCTCCAGCAGTGCGTGTGCCAGTGGCGGCGGCCGGCCAGGTCGGCCGCGTCGCCGAGCGCGCCGTCGGCCCGCCAGGTGACCAGGTGCGGCTGGCCGATGTCGATGGTGAGCCCGCAGCCCGGGCAGAGGTAGTTCTTCACGGCCCGCGCTGCGGAGACGGGCTGGACGTTCCACTCCCGACCGGCGTGGGACTCGGTGCGCCGGAAGCCGGCGAGCATCTGCGAGAGGTCGCGCTGCTCGTCGTCGTCGTCACGGCGGCCGCCCCGGGGTCTGTTGCTGCGCGGCATCTCCCCAGTCTAGGAGGCCGCCGCCGGGCCCCTCCCGTCAGTGGGAGCTGTCGTCCATCTCGAGCCGGGTCTCCTCGGCGTCGAGCATCAGCTGCGCCCGCCGCAGCGTCCGCGAGGAGTAGACCCCGCGCCCCCGGGCGTCCAGCAGTGCCTCCCGCTCGGCGAGCAGGACCGCTCGGCGCAGCCGCAGGTACTGCGCGTGCGGGCCGAGGGGCGCATCCTCCGCGCGGCCGACCTGTTCCCACGCCACCTGCGAGCGGGTCAGAGTGTCGCGGCGCACGCGCTCGAGGACGCGCTCGCCCGCCTCGCCGTCGGGCAGCTCCGCCACCGCCTCGGGGAGGGTCTGGATGCCCGTGGCCGCGACCTCGTCGAGCAGCGTCGCGAGCTCGCGGCGGTCGGCCTCTCCGTCGGTGCCCTGGATGCCGGTGAGCCGGATCAGCGCGGGGAGCGTCGCACCCTGCAGGAGCAGCGTCACGACGGCGACGGTGAAGGCGATCAGGATCAGCTGGGAGCGGTAGGGAGTCTCGTCCGGCAGCGACTGGGCCGCGGCGAGCGTGACCACGCCGCGCATCCCGGACCAGGACAGGACGACTCCGCCGCGCCAGCCGAACGCCTCGCTCGCGGTCGCGGCCAGGTCGGTCTCGCGCCGGAGGTAGAGCCGCTCCGCTCTCACCTGCCGCCGCCGGAAGCGCTCATCGCTGGTGGCGCTGTTGCGCAGTCGCATGAGGCCCACCGCCAGCCGCCGGTTGATCCGCTCCGCCCGCCGACCGGAGCTGCGCAGCCACAGGAGCAGCGGCCACACGAAGAGGGCCCGCAGCACGATCAGGATGACCACGGTGGCCAGACCCAGCAGCACCGCGGTGCCCACTCCGAACTCGCCCGGGTCCACGACCCCGGAGACGATCGCCTTGATCTCGGCGCCCATGAGCAGGAAGACGCCGTTCTCGAGCAGGAACTGCGCCGTCCGCCAGTTCACCCGCTCGCTGATCCGCGACTGCGGCGAGAGGAAGCGCGCGCTGTTGTGCCCCGTGTAGATCCCGGTGACCACGACGGCGAGCACCCCGGACGCGCCCAGCTCCTCGGCCGGGATGTAGGCCAGGAACGGCACGGCGAAGGACACGGCGGTGTCGAGCACCGGGTCCCGCAGCTTCGAGCGCACGAAGACGGTGAGCACGCCCATCACCAGTCCGAGGACGATCGCCATCAGGACGGAGTAGACGAAGAGGACCCCCACCTCGCCCACGTCGATCGCGTCGGTCGTGACGGAGGCGCCGACCACGGCCGCCGCAGCCGTCGCGGCGCGCAGCAGCACCAGCGCCGACGCGTCGTTCACGAGGCTCTCGCCCTCGAGCACCGTCACCAGGCGGGGCGGGAGTCCGAGCTTCTTGCCGATCGAGGTCGCGGCCACCGCGTCGGTCGGGCTCACGACGGCGCCCAGAGCGATCGCCGCGGGCAGGCTCAGATCGGGGAACACGAGGTAGAGGAAGCCGCCGACCACGAGGGCGGTCACGACGACCAGGAGGACCGAGAGCCCGAAGATCGAGCGCAGGTTCCGCCGGAAGTCGGTGAGGGGCACCTGGATCGCGGCCGAGTACAGCAGCGGCGGCAGCACGCCCGCGAGGATCAGCTCAGGCTCGACCTCGATGTCCGGGACCCCGGGGAGGTAGGACGCGCCGATCCCGATGACGACCAGGAGCAGCGGTGCGGCGATTCCAAGGCGGCTCGAGAACCGCGCGACGGTGACGACCGTGATGATCCCGACGACCCCGAGCAGCGCGTAATCCACGGCACCAGGGTAGCGAGAGCCTCAGCCCGTCGGACGCTGTGCCGAGCGGAGGAGAACGATCAGTACCAGCCGACCGACTCGGAGTGGGCCCAGGCGCCGCAGGGCGAGCCGTAGCGGCCGGAGATGTAGCCGAGGCCCCAGGTGATCTGGGTGCTCGCGTTGGTCGCCCAGTCGGAGCCGGCCGACGCCATCTTGCTGCCGGGGAGTGCCTGCGGGATGCCGTAGGCACCGCTGGACTTGTTCTCGGCGTAGACGTTCCAGCCGGACTCGCGGTTCCAGAGGAGGACGAGGCAGTCGTACTCGCTGTCGGCCCAGCCGCGCTGCACGATCATGTCGTACGCGATCGCCTTCGCGGATCCGGGATCCGGAGCGGCGGCGCGCTGGACGGGAGCGGCGGTCTCGGCCTCGGCGGAGCCCGACTCCTCCTCGTCGACGGTCGCGGAAGCGGTCTGAGTCTCGGTCGGAGTGGGCGTCGGGGTCGGAGTGGGCGTCGGCTTCGCCTCGGCGCCGAACGAGTCGCGCTGGACGGTCCGCTCGACGGCGTCCGCGACGACGAGCCGCTGCGCGGAGTCGCCGTTGAAGCGCGCCGGGGCCTGGTAGTAGGGGGAGGCGACCGCGCCGCTGGACGGATCGACGACGTTCACCATGGCGAACGCGATCGACGCCGTGAAGGCCAGCACCGTCACCGGGATCCGAGCCCAGGAGCGCCGCACCGGGGTCTGGTGCGGGACCGCCGGGCGACCGCTGGTGCGGTTCGCGGGCGTGTGGGCGACGGAGGTCTGAGGATGCTGAGCCACGATTACGAAAGCATAACGGACGATGACCTGATCGGCCAGCAGATCCGGCTCCGGTCAGCGGACCGCCAGCATCACATCGACGACCGTGTCGAGCAGCAGGTCGACCTGCGCCTCGGCGTACCCGCCGCGCTGCGGGGCGAAGGAGACGGTCCGCACGTCGTCCACGGTCAGCACCGATCCGTCGCGGAAGTAACCGGAGATCCGGTCGGCGAAGGCGTCGACCTGGCGGATGTTGTAGCCCGTCGTGAGAGCGCCGGCCCGGGTGAACCGCTCTCGGGGAGCGCGGGCCAGCCGGTTCACGATCTCCTGGGCGGTCGACCGCGCGTCCGCGAGCCACGCCTCCTCGCCCCGGGCCGCGATCGCGTACTGGCGCTCCCGCAGGGCGAAGGCGTCCTCGAGGCGCTCGAGCGCCGCATCGACGTGGGGCGCGGAGTAGCCGCCCTTGCGCAGGGTGAACGCGGTGTGGCGCAGGTCGGCGGCGCGGAGGTCCGCCGGTCCCCCGGAGAGCTGCGAGTAGGCCTCGCGCGCCGACGCGAGGAAGGAGTCGACCTCGGCCGTGTCGTAGCCGGGACGGGACTCGCGGGCTCGGGGGAAGGGAGCGGTCATCCCGACATCATGCCAAGCCGCGCGCCGGGAGCGGAATCGGCACGCCCCGGTGAGGCGTGCGCTCAGTGGGCGAAGAGGAAGTACAGCACGTAGGCTGCTGCGGCCGACGGCAGGATCGAGTCCAGCCGGTCGAGGACTCCTCCGTGGCCGGGCAGCCAGGAGCTCATGTCCTTGATGCCGATGTCGCGCTTGATCAGCGACTCGGCGAGGTCGCCGAGCGTCGCGGTGAGCAGCACCACGGCCCCGAACACCGCACCGACCCACCAGGGCTGGCCGAGCATCAGCAGGGCGAGCAGGACGCCGACGACGATCCCCGCGACGGCCGCACCGGCGAACCCCTCCCAGGTCTTCTTCGGGCTGATCCGCGGTGCCATCGGGTGCTTGCCCCAGGTGAGTCCGCTCGCGTAGGCGCCGGTGTCGACGACGATCACGAGCACCAGGAACGCGAACGCCCAGAGCTGGCCGCCGGGCTCGGCGACGAGACGGATCGCGAAGGCGCCGAGGAAGGTCGTGTAGCCCTGGACGAACGCGCCGAGGCCGATGTCGAGGGCGAGGTCCCTCCGGCTGGAGGCGGTGCGCCGGAAGAGCTGCTCCCCCAGCCGCCAGAGGCCGACGAGGACGGATCCGCCGAGGACCGTGGCCCACGCGGCGCCGAGGCCGCCGTAGTAGGCGGCCGGCACGGCGACGACCGCCACGATCCCGGTCGGGATGCGCGGGATGTCGCGACCGGCGTGGCGCAGGGCGTTCGAGAGCTCCAGCGCCGCGAGCAGCACCACCACCCCCGCGAGCACCATGAAGAGCTCCTTGACCAGGAGGAGGCTGACGACCATCGCGCCGCCGCCGAGGAGTCCGATCGCGGTCGCCGACACGAGGTTCCGGCCCGAGCGCGCGGTGAGACGGTCGTTCGTCGCCTCGAGCTGGGCACGGGTCGCCTCGAGCTGGCGCTCGACGTCGGCCCGGCCCTGCTGGGCGCGCGCACGCAGCGCGTCGCGGGTGACCATCCGGGATCCCCGGGCACCCGGGACGTGCGGAGACGGTCTCTTCTCGCCGCCCTCGGGTCCTTCGGGGATCTCGGGCACCGCTACACCTCGAGCAGTTCGGATTCCTTGCGCTTGAGCGCCTCGTCGATCGCGTCGACGTGCTGCTTCGTGAGCGCCTCGAGCTCCTTCTCGCCGCGGGCGAGCTCGTCGTCGCCGATGTCGCCCTTCAGCGCGTCGAGGTCGTCCTTGCCCTTGCGGCGGATGTTGCGCACCGCGATCTTGGCGTCCTCGGCCTTGGTGCGGACGATCTTGACGAACTCCTTGCGGCGCTCGGCGGTGAGCTCCGGCAGGGTCACGCGGATGATCGTGCCGTCGTTGGTCGGGTTCGCGCCGAGGTTCGGCATGTCCCGGATGGCCTGCTCGATGTCGCGCAGCGAGCCCTTGTCGTAGGGCGTCAGGACGAGCGTGCGGGCCTCCTGGTTCTGCATCGAGGCGAGCTGCGACAGCGGCGTCGGGGTGCCGTAGTAGCTCACCAGCACCTTCTGGAACATGCCGGGGTTCGCGCGTCCGGTGCGGACCGTGGAGAAGTCCTCCTTGGCGACCTCGACGGCCTTGCCCATCTTGGTCTTCGCGTCGGCCAGTACATCCGAGATCACAGGGAGCTCCTTAAGAGAGGGAAGTGGTCAGTCTAGTTCGAGACGAGCGTGCCGAGCTCGGCGCCGCGGATGGCCTTCGCGACGTTGCCCGAGGGCTCCATGCCGAAGACCTGCATCGGCATGCCGTTGTCCATGCAGAGGCTGAACGCGGTGGAGTCGACCACCTTGAGGCCCCGCTGGAGCGCCTCCTGGTAGGTCAGCGCGTCGAGCTTCTTCGCGTCGGGGTTCGTCCGCGGGTCGGCGTCGTACACGCCGTCCACGCCGTTCTTGGCGACGAGGACCACGTCGGCGTGCGTCTCGAGCGCGCGCTGCGCGGCGACCGTGTCGGTCGAGAAGTACGGGAGTCCGGCGCCGGCGCCGAAGATGACGACGCGGCCCTTCTCCATGTGCCGGATCGCCCGGCGGGGGATGTAGGGCTCCGCGACCTGCGTCATCGCGATCGCTGACTGCACGCGCGTCTCGGCGCCCGCCTGCTCGAGGAAGTCCTGGAGGGCGAGGGCGTTCATCACCGTGCCCAGCATGCCCATGTAGTCGGCCCGGCCGCGGTCCATGCCGCGCTGCGAGAGCTCGGCTCCGCGGAAGAAGTTGCCGCCGCCGACGACCACCGAGATCTCCACCTCGGTCGCGGCATCGGCGATCTCGCGCGCCAGGGCGCTGATCACGTCAGGGTTCACGCCGAGCGTGCCGGCTCCGAACGCCTCCCCCGACAGCTTCAGAAGCACCCTGCGGCGCTTGCCCGTCGTCATCGCATCCGTCTCCGTCATGGACGTTTCCTCCCGTAGACCCGTACAAACCTATCCCGCGCGGAGCGGGCCCCGCGACCACGCCCGGGACCGCCCCGGGCAGAGCGAAGGGAGCCCGGGTCGACTGAACGACCCGGACTCCCTCCTGCAGTGCTGTTAGGCGCCGACCTTGAAACGGGCGAAGCCCGACACGGTCAGGCCCGCGTCGCTCAGGACCTTGCTGACGGACAGCTTGTTGTCCTTCGCGTAGTCCTGGTCGAGCAGGGCGACCTGCTTGAAGTACGCGTTCACGCGTCCCTCGATGATCTTCGGCAGGGCGGCCTCGGGCTTGCCCTCGCCGCGCGAGATCTCCTCGACGATGCGGCGCTCGTTGTCGACCTCGGACTGCGGCACGTCCTCGCGCGAGAGGTAGGACGGGTTCGCGAACGAGATGTGCTGGGCGACGGAGCGCGCGGTCTCGGCGTCCTCACCCGCGTAGCCGACGACCACGCCGACCTGCGGGGGCAGGTCCTTGTTCGTCTTGTGGAGGTAGATCGCGAAGTGCTCGCCCGAGACGGAGGCCACGCGGCGCAGCTCCACCTTCTCGCCGAGGATCGCGGCCTCGTCGTTGATGAGGTCGGCGACGGTCTTGCCGTCGGCGGGGGCCGCGAGGGCCGCCTCGACCGTGGTGGAGCCGGCGGCGACCACCGCGGTGAGCACGGCGTCGGCGAGGGCGATGAACTTCGTGCCCTTGGCGACGAAGTCGGTCTCGCAGGCGAGCTCGATCATCGTGGCGACGCCGTCCTTCTCGGCGGCGGCGACGAGGCCCTCGCTCGTCGAGCGGTCGGCGCGCTTCGCGTTGCCCTTGGCGCCCTTGAGGCGGAGGATCTCGACCGCCTTGTCCAGGTCGCCGTCGGCCTCGACCAGCGCGTTCTTCGTGTCGACCATGCCGGTACCGAGCTGCTCGCGCAGCGTCTTGACGTCAGCGAGGCTGAAATTTGCCATGTTCTCGGAACTCCTCTTGGTTCGGAAACCCTGTGGCGCCGTCACTCGCGGCGGGCTCACGGGAGGAGCCCAGCACGCCGAGGTGACGGCGGTTCTTACTCGTGGTGAACGTGCACCGACCGAGCGGGGGCCGGACGACCGCGGGTGCGGCGTCCGACCCCCGTCACGGAACGGGGTGTCAGGCGGTGGCGGTCTCGTCGGTCGAGGTCGCGGCGACGTCGGCCTCGGGGGCCTCCTCCGCGGCGGGGGTCTCGGCCTCGACGACGGCCTCGTCGGCGGTCTCGGCCTCGGCGTCGGCGACCTTCTCGGTCTCCGCGCCGGCCTGCTCGTTCGGCTCCTGCACGTCGGCGGCGGGCGCACCGGTGGAGAGCAGCTCCTGCTCCCACTCGGCCAGCGGCTCGACGGCGGAGACGTTGCCCTCGGCCTCGGGCTTCTGGTGGCGCTGGATGAGGCCCTCGGCCGCGGCGTCGGCGACGATGCGGGTGAGCAGGCTCACCGAGCGGATCGCGTCGTCGTTGCCCGGGATCGGGTACTGGACCTCGTCCGGGTCGCAGTTCGTGTCGAGGATGCCGATGACCGGGATGCCCAGCTTCTTGGCCTCGTCGATCGCGAGGTGCTCCTTCTTGGTGTCGACGACCCAGAGGGCCGACGGCGTCTTCGAGAGGTTGCGGATGCCGCCGAGCGACTTGTGCAGCTTGTCGAGCTCGCGCTTCTTGATGAGGAGCTCCTTCTTGGTGAAGCCGCTCTTCGACGTGTCGTCGAAGTCGAGCTCCTCCAGCTCCTTCATGCGGGCGAGGCGCTTCGAGACCGTCTGGAAGTTGGTCAGGAGGCCGCCGAGCCAGCGCTGGTTCACGTAGGGCTGGCCGACGCGGGTCGCCTGCTCCGAGATCGCGTTCTGCGCCTGCTTCTTGGTGCCGACGAAGAGGATGGTGCCGCCGTGGGCGACCGTCTCCTTGACGAAGTCGTAGGTCTTGTCGATGTAGGCCAGCGACTGCTGGAGGTCGATGATGTAGCTGCCCGAGCGCTCGGTCAGGATGAAGCGCTTCATCTTCGGGTTCCAGCGACGGGTCTGGTGCCCGAAGTGGACGCCGCTGTCGAGCAGCTGGCGCATGGTGACGACTGCCATGAGTCGTTCTCCTTGTCTCGGGGCCTGGGCGCACGACGGCGCCGAACTCCCGTTCGGTTGTCTGCGACGGCCGGTCGGCACGTCGCCCTGGCGCCCGGCGCACTCCCGCCCCGGCCGCGTGAGCGGAGAGGGACCGTGGGGAGCGGAGGCCGAATGGGCGCGCGTAGTCACCCCGACGAGCGAGGTGCTCCGTGGAGTCTAGCACCAGGACGGCCGCCTCCCCCGCTGCTGCGGGAGGGCGGCCGTCGGGGCGCGGGAGGCCGGTGCTACTTGCGCGCCGACTTCATCACGGTGCGGATGTGCAGGGTGTCCATCTCCTCCAGCGAGCGGCCCTTGGTCTCGGGCACGAACATGAAGACGAAGACGAACGAGATCGCCGCGAAGGCGGCGTAGAGGCCGTAGGCCAGGGTGAGCGACACGTCCTGCGAGAGGATCGGGAAGGTCACCGTGATGGCGAAGTTCGCGATCCACTGGGCCGAGGCCGCCAGGCCGAGGGCGGCCGCCCGGATCCGGTTCGGGAAGATCTCGCCGAGGAGGACCCACACGAGCGGGCCCCAGGTCGCACCGAAGAAGACGACGAACGCGTTCGCCGAGACGAGGGCGATCGGCCCCCACGCGCCGGGCAGCGAGACGTCCTCTCCGCTGATCGTCGACTGGCTGAAGGCGATGGCCATCAGCGCGAGCGAGACGGCCATGCCGGCCGAGCCGACCAGCAGCAGCGGCTTCCGGCCGACCTTGTCGACCAGGAAGATCGCCACGAAGGTGACGACGACGTTCACGACCGAGGTGAAGACCGAGATCGCGAAGGAGTTGGACTCGTCGAATCCGACCGCGCTCCAGAGCGAGGTGGAGTAGTAGAAGATCACGTTGATGCCCACGAACTGCTGGAACACCGACAGCAGGATGCCGACCCAGACCACGGGGAGCAGGCCGAGGGCGGGGCCGCGGAGGCTGGAGCGCTTCGCGTTCTCGGAGTCCTCGTCGATCTTCTTCTGGATGTCCGCGAGCGCCTCGTCGACCTCGTCGCGCGGCGTGACCGTCGCGAGCACCGCGCGGGCGTCCTCGGAGCGGCCGCGGGTCGCGAGGTAGCGGGGCGACTCCGGCAGGGTCAGGGCCAGGAGGCCGTAGATGACGGCCGGCACGGCGCAGGCGATGAACATCCAGCGCCAGGCGGCGACGCCGAACCAGAAGGGCTCGGAGGCGCCGTCCGCGCCGTTCGCGATGAGGGTGTCCGAGAGCAGTGCGGCGAAGATGCCGAGCGTGATCGCCAGCTGCTGCAGCGACGCGAGGGCTCCGCGGATGGCCTTGGGCGCGATCTCCGAGATGTAGGTCGGAGCGATCACGGAGGCGATGCCGATGCCGAGGCCGCCGACCACGCGCCAGAGCACGAGGTCCCAGACCGCGAACGCCGCGCCGGCGCCGATGGAGGAGATGAAGAAGAGCCCGGCGCCGAGCAGCATGACCTTGATGCGGCCCCAGCGGTCGGCCAGGCGCCCAGCGAGGTACGCGCCGAGTGCGCAGCCGAGCAGCGCGGAGGCGACGGCGAAGCCGATCAGGGCGGCCGAGAGCTGGAACTCGCCCTGCACCGCCTCCACGGCACCGTTCACCACCGACGAGTCGAAGCCGAAGAGGAAGCCGCCGACCGCCGCCGCGATCGCGAGGCCGATCACCTTCCTCTTCAGCTTCGCCGCCGAGGGGTTCGGGATGTCCGCTCTCCCGCTGGTCGTGTCAGATCGTCCGCTGGTCATGGTCGTCTCCGATTCTCGCCGCCGGTGGGGGCGGGGTGCCGCTCCCGAGCCGGATCACCGGCACGTTACTCCTCGCCGCGGCACCGCCGGGACGGGTTGCGCTCTCCCCCGGCCGATGTCCTCCCTCCACAGCCGGGCCCGTCGCGCTCTCCTCCCCTGATCCGCTCGGCCGACCACCGGTCTCGGACCGGCTCCAGGAGGGTGGCCGCATGCTCCGATCCCGACTCCTGCGCCCGGGCGTGTTCGCCCTCGCCGCTCTGCTCGTCGGGGCGCCTCTCGGCGCCTCGCCCTCCGGCACCTCGTCCCCCGGCCGGTCCGACCCGCGGTGGACCTCCCCCGTCGCGGGCTTCTCCGTCGTGGAGCCGTGGGGCGCGCCAGCGCACCGCTACGCCCCCGGGCACCGCGGGATCGACCTCGCCGCAGCGGCCGGGCAGCCCGTGGTCGCCGTCGCTGCGGGTACCGTGTCGTTCTCGGGCAGGGTGGTCGACCGGTCCGTGGTGAGCATCGTGCACGCGGACGGTCTGGTCTCGACGGTCGAGCCGGTCGACGGATCGGTGACGGCGGGGCAGGTCCTCACCGCGGGCCAGCCCGTCGGAGCAGTGGGTGCGGGCGGCCACTGCGACGGGAGGTGCGTGCACCTCGGCGTCCGCGAGGGTGGCGACTACGTCTCGCCGATGCGGTTCTTCGGCGGGATCCCCCGGGCGGTGCTTCTGCCGATGGACGACGTGGCGCAGGGGGTTCAGCGAGTGGCGCGGAAGGGTGCGTCCAGCGACTCGCGCGTCCGGTCAGGCGCGGGGGTGGGCGAGGCGGTAGGCGTCGCGGATCCGCTCGGTCGAGACGTGGGTGTAGATCTGCGTGGTGCCCAGGCTCGCGTGGCCGAGCAGCTCCTGGACGGCGCGGAGGTCGGCTCCCCCGTCGAGCAGATGGGTCGCCGCGGTGTGGCGGAGGGTGTGCGGACCGGTCGGTCCGGAGCCCTGCCCGCCGTCGAGGAGCCTCGCCACCACGCCGTAGACCGTGCGCGGGGTGAGGCGCGCGCCCCGCCGTCCCAGCAGCAGGGCCCCGCTCCCGTCGCCGGTGGCGAGAGAGGGTCGGGCGCGCTCCAGGTAGTCGACGAGCGCCTCCTTCGCGGGGACGCCGAACGGGACGACCCGCTGCTTGGCGCCCTTGCCGGTGACGAGCACGGTGAGCCTGCCGAGATCGACGTCGCCCAGGTCGACGGCGACCAGCTCGGAGACGCGGATGCCGGAGGCGTAGAGCAGCTCGACGATCGCGAGGTCCCGCAGCGCCACCGGGTCCTCGGTCGCGCCTCGCGCCGCGACCGTGTCGAGCACCTGTTCCGCCTGCGGGAGCGTGAGGACCCGCGGCAGTGTCCGTCCCGACTTGGGCGTCTTGAGGCGTGCGGCGACGTCGACGGGGAGCCGCTCGGTCCGCTGCGCCCAGGAGGAGAAGGAGCGGACGGCCGCGGTGCGCCGGGCGAGGGTCGCGCGGGCGATCCCCGACTCCGACTCTCGCCAGAGCCAGTCGCGCAGCAGCTCGAGGTCGAGCTCGGCGGTGAGGAGCCGCCCCTTCTCCTCCGTGTGGGCGATCAGGCGCACCAGGTCGGAGCGGTAGCCCTTCGCGGTGGCGGGCGAGAGGGACCGCTCGTCGAGGACGTACCGGAGGAAGTGCTCGACCGAGTCGGCGAGCGTCTCGCCGGTCATGATCCGTCCGGCATCCGCGACCAGAGGTCGATGCGCCCCTGCTCGTCGAGCCCCTCGAGCCGCTCGATCAGGTCGGTGCCGAACCGCGTCGCGATCGGGGCCGGTGCCGTCGGCACGAACGAGGCGGCCACCGTCTCCGGGTGGACGTGGACGAGCGAGAGGCTCTGCGCTCCGTCGACGCCGGCGAGCTCCCGCTCGGGCGCTCCGAGGTCCATCGTGTAGCTGGTGGCGCCGGCGACGAGCACGGGCACGCCCGCGAAGGTCGCAGCCGTGGGGTAGTGCAGGTGGCCGCCGAGGATCGCGCGGACGTCGGTTCCGCGCACCACCTCCTCGAGGCGGTCGATCCCCCGCAGCTCGAGCACGGTCATCGCGCCGAGCGGCGTGGGCAGCGGAGGGTGGTGCAGGGCGAGGATCGTCCCCAGCGGGGCCGGTGCGGCGAGCTCGTCCTTCAGCCAGGCCAGCTGGGCGTCGGTGAGGTCGCCGTGGTGGAAGCCGGGCACCGCGCTGTCGAGCGCGATGAGCCGGAGCCCGCCGAGGTCGACGACCTGGTCCACGGGTCCCGCGCCCGCCGGGTCCTGCTCGAGGAGCACCCGCCGGAACGCTCCGCGCTCGTCGTGGTTGCCCATCACCCAGACGATCGGGCAGCCTAACCGCTCGCCCACGGGGTCGAGCTGCTCGCGCACACGCCGGTAGGCGTCCTCCTCGCCGCGGTCCGCGACGTCCCCGGTCACCACGATCGCGTCCAGGCGTCCGCCGCGCTCGGCCAGCCGGCCGACCGCCTGCGCGAGGCGGGCGACCGTGTCGACCTTCCCGTAGAGCGGAGCGCCGTCGGCCAGCAGGTGCGTGTCGCTCAGATGCGCGATGACCCTGTCGGCGGCGCGGAAGTGCCCGAGCTGCGGGCGCTCTCCGCCGTGTCCTGCTGCCGTGGCGTCCATGCCGCTCCCCTCGCCGATGCCCCTTCAGCGTAGGGCGGACCGCCGACAGCGCCGCGGCGGCGGGGCCGCTCACCCGGGTGCCCGCTCCCAGTCCCCGTCCTCGGAACGGTGGACGCGTCCGTCTGCGAGGAGCGCACCCAGCGCCGACAGTGCCGAGTCGAGCGAATCCCCGGAGAGCCGGGCGACGGTTGCGGCGTCACAGCCTCCTTCGGATTCGACGACGGCCAGGACTCGCGCCTCAGCCGCGGTCAGCGCTCGGCACGATCCGTCGGTGTCGCCGACGGCGAGCAGTTCGAGCACATCCGCCGGCGAGGTGACGCAGGTCGCCGCGTACTCGCGGAGGAGCCGGTGGCAGCCGGCGGAGGAGGCGCTGGTGACCGGGCCCGGGACCGCGCCGAGGGGGCGGCCCAGGGCGGCGGCGTGGCCGGCGGTGTTGAGGGAGCCGGAGCGGGCGCCGGCCTCGACGACGACGGTGCCCGCGGTGGAGGCGGCGATGAGGCGGTTGCGCTGACAAAATGGCGGTTGTATGCGTGGGCGCGTCAGGCTTCCTGAGGGTGGTCTAGGGTCGCCGCATGAACGAGACCGTCCTCATTGCCCTGATCGCTGTCGGAGGGACCATCGTCGGCTTCCTCGGCAGTTTCGTAGGGACCGTCATCTTCCCGTGGCTGCGGGACCGGTCCGACCGCAAGAGGCAGGAGCGCGAGCGCATCCGTGACCTGATGATCGAGTTCCAGCAGGTCGCACAGTCGGTCTACACGGGTAGGCACACCGGCTACGAGAGAATTGACCAGGTGCTTCAGCTTGCGTCGCTCGACTTCAAGCTCGTGTCCCTCTTGCAAGGGAGTTCGAGCCCGATGGGGCTCATGATCAGCAAGGTCGCCTCCTCTGCCCGCCCCGATAACACCCCTGACGTTGCCATCTACATCGAGTTCAAGCTGCAAGCCAAAGCCTGGTTGAGCGAGGCAAAGACAGCGGCACAGGCCTACGCAGATTTCTTGAAGAATCTGCCACCCGTGGAGCCGGAGGGTCAGGCCTCGGCGGAGTGACGCCCTGAGGAGGTCGGGGGCATCTGCTTGTGCGCCTCGTCCAGGGCTGCCTGCAACTCCGCGATCTTCTGCTCCTTCGAGTGGAGCTGCCCGTTGGTCTGACGGACCACCGTGTCCAGCTTCTCTCCCTGCTTCCCGAGCGCGGCGAAGGTTCCGGCCGCGGTGGTGACGAGACCCAGGATGAGCACGAGCTGGCCAAGGTCACTGAGGTTGTGAGCCTGGCCGAAGCCTGCCTCGCTGCGGATCGCTGCGATGGTCGCGTAGTGGCCGAAGTCATCGCCGCGCACGGGATCCGAGTTGGAAAGGGCCGTCTCGTCGTTCGTGGTTGCGTTGTAGTAGGTCGATCGATACCAAAACGCACTGGAGCCTCCAGCGTCCGTGTAGTAGCTCGAGAGCTGGTCAGGATCGATATTTCGCGTGGCGAGGACGGTAAAGAAATCATCGGCCGGCACGGAGCCGTCGATGTTGGCCGCGCGGTAGATGTGGATCAGGTCACCAACGACGGACGTGACGGGCTCAAACTGGGAGTGGTTCAGCGTCAGCGGCGTAAGCAGGGTGAGGACGGTCGGATCAGTCGCGTTGGCGATGACCACGCGCTCGCAACCCTCACGGCTGAGCGCTCCGACGTAGATGGTGTGGCCGGGCAGGAACCCTTCGGTGCTGCGGACCGTGAGCGAGGTTGCACCGACTGGAGCGGCAGCGGCTAGCTCTCCACGTTCCCGGATGTTGCTTTCGACGAATGACTGGATCTTGAGGGTTGTTGCCATGTGGTGCCTTCGGTCACGAGGACCTGATTACGGTTAGCGCGGGCGTGTCTCGGAGCAGGGTGATGCTTAGCGTGTGCTCCGCGAGAGCGCGCGTGGCTGTGAAGCAGCGGAAGGACGCGAAGCTAAATGAGCCGAATGCGAAAGAACCCATCATGAGCCATTACCAATCCGCGAGTTTTCTTCCAAGGTGAACCTATGTTTCTAGTTATAGGCAATGAGCACGAATATTGCAAGGCGATCGCCTAGTTCTGCCGACGCTTCAGAAAACCGAAGGGACGTCGAGTCGAGACCAACGCTTGGCGCGCATACTGCTCCTCATCGCTCGCTATCGCCGGTCGCAACCCACCCGTTAGGAGATCGCGTCTCCAACGCCGATTCTTCGAGTCGGTGAACAGCAGGTAAATGTCTCGACCAAAAACTTCGCGCGTGAAAACAACCATCGCAATTTTTGCATTGCCCTCAACCAGCCGGACGTGCGCACGCACTCCGTCACCCCGGTCGTCCGAGGTCCGCGAAACGACGTCATAGCCTCTCAGATAGTCCGTATGTGGGCGAAGACCAATCGGATTCCATGGCTCGTCCAACATCATGGAACCGACGACAAGCTGCACTGAGCGTTTGCTTCTTGTTGAGTCGTTCGTGATTTTCGCACCCAACACCACGACACCGTTGAACGGATCGCCATCGTAGGAAACCACCTGAAGATCTGCGAGAAGCGACCCAGCTTCTTCGCGTGCGGATTCGAGGGATTGACGCCTTTGAGTCGTCACCGCAACGAGCAGTGCTGCGCCAGCGATCATCCCACTTACCCACTCTCCCAACGTACCCAGTTCCATCGAGCCGAGCATTCTACCGATTCCCGCAAGCAACTCATCCACCTCGCCACCGTAGCGGCCTCTACACTGCTCGCATGGACTGGACCGACCAGCGTGACGCTCTCCTCGGCGCCGTCCCTGCAGTTCCCGATGCGCTGCGGGACCTGCGCTCCCCCAGCATCTACGCCTGGTGGGATCTCGACGGAGCGCCGACGCAGTTCTGGCCCACAGGCTTCCCCGACGTCGTCACGAGCCGGCCGCTCTACGTCGGCATCGCCAGGACGACGCTCGCGGTGCGTGGTGGAGGGATGCACCTCAAGACGACGCGGATTTCCACGCTGAGGCGGTCACTCGTCGCGCTGCTCGTCGACGAGTTGGAGCTACGGGATCAGATCGTGCCCGGGCCAGGGCAGAAGTTCGGGCTCACAGCAGAGGGCGATTCGCTCCTCAACTTTTGGATGGGCAACAACCTGCACGTGACGTGGCACGACACTCCAGAGCCGGGAGCGCATGAGCGGCTGATCGTGGGCGACCTGATGCCGCCGCTGAACGATGTGTTCGCGCACGATGGGCCGTACTGGAAGGCGATGCGAGCGAGGCACAAAGAACTTCGCGCCCGATTCGACTGAGTTCGTCAGCTAAGGTCCGGGTCCGGCAACAAATGCTCAGCTTGAGCGCGTGTAAGACGGATCGGCTGCTCGAGCATGAAATGACGGATCCAGAATCGACCGCGTACATCTTTAAAGACGACCGCCGAATCGTCACGATAGTCACTGACCGAGCGGCCGCGGAATCGGGTCGAGCCGCGATAGTTGGGCCAGAATGTCCTTGGCTTTTCGATAGCTACTGGGGCCGGTCGAGAATGCTCTGGCATGCTTTGTATTACTTCATCACGCTTTTGGCGCCATTCCGGGTACCCGATGAACTGCGCCCCGAGTGGCTTATGGATTCCGACGCGCCACTTGAGCGACTTAGAGGAGACCTTCAAGAAGAATGGATTGGTGATCCTTTGCGACGATGCATTGAAAACGCTCAGGTCGACTGCGCTCATGTCCTTCTCGGGAACCCCTACGTTGAAGAAGACTTGATCCGCCTGCTCTCGCTCAGCAGACTTCTGACTGCCTCGATAGATATAAACACCCCACAGCAGTGCGCCTGCTGTACCAACGGCCGCGATCCAGTCAGCGGCACTTCCCCCATCGACCATGGGCCCACCGTAGCGGGCTAGACGACTCGCCACGCGCTCGGAAACGCCTTCAGCGTCACCGTTGCGCCGGACGGCAGCGTGTAGGTGTTGGCCGTTGTCACGTTGCCGATCAGCTCGGAGCCGTTGCCCTTGATCGTCGCGGCGGCGGCGTTGATGTTGACGAACTCGTACATGCGGCCCTGGCAGGTCGCGAGGGCTGGCAGGGTCTGGGTGGCGGTCGTGTTCAGCTCGACTGAGCAGTGAGTGGCGTCGAGGGTGGTGGCAGCGGAGCGAGCCGCGACGGCGGTCGCGATCGCGCCCTTGAAAGTGGGCGAGTTGTAGTCGAAATCGAGGAAGACGTCGTCGCCTGCGATGAGTGTCGGGTTGCTGATGTTGTCCCAGCGCTTGCGTGAGTATCCAGCAACCTCGACGATCTCCTTCGCCCCAGCGATGCCGTAGAAGGCGTTGCTGAAGTAGCGCGAAGCGATTCCCGTCGTGTTGCCTCCGCTCACTTCCCAGATCCCAGCCTTCACCCGCGTCGTGGTCGTGTTCGCGAGAGGTGCGTCTACGCCCGCGACCAACCCGGACAGTGGGAGGTTCCAGTTCAGCGCAGCACCAGTGGTTGCAACGTCCGACTCGTACTCGAGGTGCCACGGAACCGGGATCGTGTCCTGAGCGGTCACACTGGACGTGAGACGGCCGTATATCCGTACATGCTTCGCACCTGATGGCGGGCTATAGGTCGAGGAGTATGGGTGTGTGACCTTTACCGTCTGTCCGGAGGCAACCGTGAGGCTAGACAGACTGCTTATCACCGTCTCGCCAGTATCGTTCGTCCAGCTGTAAGCAAAGAAAAAGGTTCCTCCAGGGGCACCACTCAAAGTGACGGCCGAAAGCACCGGGGCAAGTGTCGGGTTTGGCAGGAGCCGATCGTCCTTGATGATCACGTTGGAGATCTCGTGATTGTCAGGCGTCAGGTAGATTGCCGCAGTCTCTATACTCGCGACTTCCGGCGCCGCTGTCAGTTTCACCACTGGGTTGTAGATAAATGCGTTGCGCAGTCGAGTAGGAGAATGGCGCGAATAGCCCAAGTTAAGGTTCAGGTACATCTCGTAGACATATAGGCCGTCGATGTCAACTGCGATTGCTGCATCTTCGTCCATGAAGTTGTAGCAGTGATACATGAAGCAATTTTTGATCTGAAGCGCAACGGTCGGATCTGCTTGGTAGTAGTTGCCATTGTTTGATTGGCCAATCGAGAAGATCGTCTTAACATCGACCCAGCTGAACCCCATGAACTGTAGATTCAAGGCACTGTGAACGTTCGCGAAGAACTCCTGGTTGGCTGGGATGGGTGCCGAAGAGAAATCAATGCCGTGGCCCTGCGCTCTGCCACCCACGAAGCGCATGTTACGCCAGCCTGTTCGAGCCACGTCGTTGATGGTGAAACCGGTGACACTCGAACTGTTCATCGAGAACCATTCGCACTCGTGAAAAAGGAGATCACGATTAGAGCGGACGCCAGACAAGGAGTCGTTTCGTTTCGCCGGCTGATTCCATCCGAAGCTAAAAGGCGTCAGGCCATCGTGGAAGCGACAGCTGTAGAAATACAGGCCGCGGACGGAGTTCCCCTGCACAAACACGTGGTACTTCGAGGCGCCGCCAAAATCGACTTCGCGAAAGGTCAGGTTCGCAACCGCGCCGCGATCTTGACCACCCGTTATGGATCTCCCGCTGTAAACCGTCACGTGGCCGACGTTCCCTGCGTTGGTCCCGCCATTGGTGAACTTGAGTCCACGGATCAATACGTTGTCCACGAACGTCGTCGGGCTGTAGGTGCCGCCCTTGATCACGATCGCCTGGACGTTCGCGAACCCGCCGCAATCGAGAGACTGTTGATCTCCCTCGATCACGACGTTGACCAGGCCGCCGACTTGCCCGTTCAGCTCGATCAGGCCGCCCGAGAAGCTAGTGGCTGCGATGATTCGTGCTCCCGTCATCAGACGGAGCTTCACGTTCGACACGTTCACCACGATCGGCGCGGTCAAGTAGAGGGTCCTTCGGACGAGGACCTCTCCCCCTGTTGATGACAAGGCGGCGATGGCGGCGTTGACGGGCGTCTGGTCAGCAGCGCCCGTGACGATGACGTCCGCGCCCGCTGAGTCGACTGTCCGGGTGACCGTTCGTCGTACTTCGATCGCCGTCGCCTGCGCTGTGCTGACCGGTTTCGCCGCATCGCTGGTGTTGTCGACGCTCCCGAGACCGACGTGCGCCTTCGTGATGCCGGTGGGTGTCCCGGTAAACGCCGGTGATGCCAGAGGAGCCTTGAGCGCCAGTGCGCTGCTCGTCGCCACTGACACCGGCTTGCTCGCGTCGCTGGTGTTGTCCACGTTGCCGAGCCCCACGTCACCCTTCGCGAGGGTGACGGCGCCCTGCCTGCCCGCGACCGTCTGTACGGGCGCGGATGCAGCGGCTTGGAACGCGTCTACATACCCAGCCGGGTTGCTCGCGTTGTACTTCGCGTTCAGAGCCGTCTGTACGGGCGCGGAAACGGGCTTCGCTGCGTCAGACGTGTTGTCGACCAGGTTGAGGCCGACGTCGGCCTTGGAGAGGACGACGTTGCCTGTGCGGCCGGCGACTGTGCGCACGTCGCCGCGTAGATCGAGCCCATCAACGAGCTCGTCGACGTACGTCTGGTCCGCCTTCGTAAGTACCGCGTCTTCGATCGCCTCGAGGGTGCCTGCTGTCACGGTTCCTGCGATGACCCACCCAACCTGCACGATCTTCGGGATTGAACCCTCTGTCCCACGTTCGAGTACAAGGCTGTCGCAGCTGACTGAAGTGATCCGTGCGATCTCAGCGTTGTCGTAGCTCGGGTCCTTGCCGTACGGCGCTAGGGTCACAGGCATGTTGGGAGCGAAGAGCTGGCCGTCGCCGGGCGAGACCTTGAAGGCAGTGCCCGTCACTCGTTCCACTGGCACGGCGGCCAGGAGAGACTGAGCTAAGTTGCCGTGAGAATCAAATTCCATCTACCTCCTAATAAAACACATTGACCCGACATTGAACACACAAAGGGGACTCACGATCGACGCTTTCTGGGACAGCTCATTCTGGGAGTTCCTCACCGCAATAACGCCGGTAGCAGGTGGTGCACTAATCGGTCTAGGGACGGCTCTGTTCCTCAGTTGGCGCAACAACCGCCGAGCCGACGTTGTCTATGAGCGCGACCGTAGAAGTGCGAAAGAGGATGCCAAGGTCGAGCACGACCGAGCAGATGAGCTTCGATGGATCGCCGACATCCGACAGATGGGCATCGAGACGCTCGCTGCTTCGAACGAAGCGCTTTCTGCTGGGCGGTGGATCGCTCGATCCCGGATGAAGATTGTCGACGAGCCTGGCCCTGACGAGCACGACAGCCTGCTCAAACTCGTAGAACAACTCATAATTCTTGGTAACGCAAGAGCCGCCATGATGATTTACGCCCCCGATGCCTTATATGTCGCAGCCGAAAAGCTCGGTGACGCTACGCAGTCTTTGATGAGGGCAACTCCGGAGACAGAGCAAGCCATCTCTGACGCCGTGGGCGCAGCGCAGGGACAATTCATCTCCACAATTCGCACCATCCTGCACATCGATGCCGCTGGCACATCCATGTGGAGTCCGAGTGTATCCGCAACTGACTAAGCACTTATCTACCTTGTCCGATTCTTGGAGCTTGCGACTGTGACTGACTTTGCTCAGCTGATTACGATCCTGTTGACTGCGACCGTCACGTTCGCCGTTACACTCCTCACAACGGTGATCAACCGTCGTTTCGCGCGCGCAGACGAGCGCCAGGTGTACGAGCGAAACAGCGCTCGTGAGGACGCGCTGCGTTTCGAGCGAGACACCGTACGTCTCGTCACAGAGCTGCTGTCCACCACTGAACAGATCTTCGACAGAACTGTCAGTCTCCGGCTCATCTCCAATTCGACCAACGTGCTCGCAACTATCAAGCAATCCAACGAGCTGACCGCGTCCCGAATGCAGCTGATGATGACCCTAAAGGTGCAACTTACGGAATGCATGTTGCTAGCACCAACCGACATCACCGTTGAGCTAAATAGAGTGGTGGCGGCCTGTAATGCGACCATGGACGCTAAGCAACCTGACGCTCAGATTCGAGCAGACAGGTACTTCATCGACGCTAAATCCAACCTAATCGGCCATATGCGGAGTCACCTGGGTGTAGAAGACGTGACGCTCCTCAACAAAAAGAGCACCCACTGAGGGATGGTCTCGGTCCGCTTGATGCGTCCTAGTCCTGCGTCGCTGCTAGCATGAAGGCAGCGAAAAGCCCGACACAAGACCAATTGGAGTCATATGCTTTCAGCGGCCTCTAGCGCCCCGGGCCCAAGTTTCATCGATCTTCTGTTATCAGAACAGAACCTCACGAATCTTGCGACAGGCTTGACTGATGCACTGCCTCTAGTGCTGACCGGCGCACTCACGCTCGGGAGCACGCTCCTCACCGCCGGAATAACAAATAACGCTCGCCGCAAAGAAGCTCTCGCTATTGCAGCTCAAGCATCTGCGGAGCGCGCCGCAGAAACCAACCGTCTCGAAAAACGCGAGGATGCTCTCAAGTATCAAGAGGATTATCGTCGGATTGGTCTCAGCATGTTGACAAAGGCCCGTCGACTTGGTGACATCGCGCTACAGATGAGCCAGCTTGGCATGAAGGGCAGCAGGCGCACTCCAGACCCCGTAGTCGAGCAGCAAAGGCTTGAGGCGGAAGCGGATGTTGAAATCGAAGCAATGTTCAAGTCTTTCAACGAGATGTCCGTATATGGACCAACGGAGGTTGCCGACCGAGCGAAAGATATCCTGTGGAAGGGGATTCCACTTCGGACTATGGCCGCATTGGGGAGTGCTGATGAAGAGTACATGCGCTCAGACGTAGCCTATGACGAAGCTATCGCCGCTTTTCTCGCATCACTTCGACCGTATCTAGGAATAGACTTTACGGAAAAGAAAAGCACCTCCTGAGAGGTGCACGTCTTGCAGGCTTCTAGAACTAGTCCTGCGTCGCCGCGTCGATCGCCGCAACGATCTCGTCACGGGTGTTGTCCTTTGTGACGATCAGCGTCAACCCGTCGGCCTCAGCCTGCGCCAGCATTTCAGCCTTGGTGAGAGGCTTCGTGCTCGGATCGTCCTGCGTTGCCGCTTCGATCTGCTCGACGACGAACTGGCCATCAGCCTCGATCTCGTCGGCCTGCTCAGCGGTCAGCGGGCCTTCGTAGCCGTACGCCTTCGTTACCGTGACGCCAGCGCGGGTGCGCTGGTCGTATGGGAAGTCCCATGGGAGTGTGACCTTGTAGTCAGCCATGGTCAGCCGCCTAGTTCGCTACCGCACCAACGATGAGCTGGTGGTTGCCGTAGCCGGCGTTGTGACGTGCACGTGTACCCCAGGTGAAGATGTCCTTGTCGAACGCGCGGTCGCTGTTCAAGTCGGTCTTCGCCACGAGCGTGATGGCGGTGCGGATCTGCATGACGAACGGAAGGAGGCCTTCGTTCAGGTCAGCGAGAGCCCACATCTTGTCCGTGACGCTGAGGTACGGCAGTTTCACGATCTGGTAGCGCTGGTAGTACGGGTTCGCTGCACCACCGGCAAGAGTCGGTACGTTCACGAGGGCGTTCGCCGCTGCGTAGTTGTACGGACCAACGATCAGGTGTGTACCGCCATAGCCGAGTGGGTCGCCCTTGTCGTCTGTCTGTCTGGCGAAGAGCAGTTCAGCGGCGTCAGTGTTCGCGCCGGTCAGGTCCTTCGCTGTGCCGAGGTAGTTCGAGCCGGTGCTGACACCGTTCACTACGTGAGTCGTGTCGATGAAGTTGTTGCCGTCGAAGATCGGTGTGCTGAACCCAGCTTTGAACGCTGCGGTGATCAGCTTGGTGTACGCCTGCGCAGCCTTGGTAGACAGTGCGTTGACGGCCAGCATGATCTGGTTGGGCTGGTCGTCTTCGAGTGCGTCGCGGTCGACGTCGAGGGTCGATTCGAACTTCTTGTTCGTGATCTCGTAGTTGAAGACGCTTAGTGAGCCAGGGATGCGCTCAGACTTGAACTCGCGAAGACTTGGAACGGCTCCGAGCCATGCGTATTTCTCGCTGATGTTCTTGCTGTTGACGGGCATCGCGATCTGTTTCCACAGGTCCGCGTTTGGAGCACTGTCAAAGCGTTTCTGCCATGAGATGTTGATGTTCGTGTTGAGTCCTTGTAGAAACTCCTTGGTGATAACTGTCATCTAGTGGATTCCTTCCCTAGACCATAGATTTTTACGCGCACTTCAGTTGCTGATACGAACTGAACCACTCGGCCCACGACAACGTCGTTGGTTGTAGTCGCAGCTAGGGCAACGAGGTTGTCGTCCACGCTGTGTACGAGCTGGCCCACCCAGGCCTGAGTAGCGCCAGTACAGTTCATTGAGAACACGCCCTCTTTCCAGACACGAACGTACTTGTCGACGTCCTGCGTACCTGCGCTGTCCTTGGTCTCCATCGCGACGCCGGCAAACACTTCTGCTGCCGTGTCGGATGCTTTTTTTTGCGAAGCCTGCCGCGTTGTAGTTCACGTTGCTTCCGGCGAAGACTTTCGTAGACGCAGCCAGAGGAACATTAACGAGGATGCCTTCTTGCCTTTGGTCTGGACGTGATGCTGTTAAGTTAGCCATGTACTTGATCCTTCCTATTTACCAGCCGCTGCGGCTGCTTCTTTTTTCTTGTACTCAGCGATCTCTTCCGGCGTGTTGCCGAAGTCGCTGCCGAGGCTCTTGTCCTCGTCGGTCAGTTCGACCGCGACTGGCTCGCCGCCGTCACCCTTCTCCGCAGATGCGATGAGCGTGTTGGTAGGGAGCGCCTCGAGGAACGCTGTGAGGCTCGTGCGCTGTGCGTCGCTCGACGCCATCAGGATGCTGACGGCGCTGTCGAGTTGGTCGCTCTTGATCGCCCCGCGCTCGATGTGTGCTGTGACGGACGCTGTGAGGCGTGTCTTCAGCAGTTCTTGCTGTGCCTCGCGGCCAGCCTTCGCGTCGGCCTGTAGCTGTTGGATCTGTGACGCTGTGAGCCCATGAGCGCTCGCCTGAACGTTCTTGGCCTCCTCAGCTGCCTTGCGGTCAGCCTCAGCCTTCGCGTCTGCGTCAGCTTTCTCCTGAGCCTCGCGAGCGGTCTTCTCTTCTTCGGTTTCTGCATCGACGAGTCCGAACGTTGTGCGCTCGTCGTCGGTGAGTTCTGTCTTGTGCTCAGCGAGGAATGCTTTCTCCTCGTCGGTCAACTCGTCTGCCTTCTTGGCACGTAGTGTGGCTAGGTCCATAGATTCTCCTTCGTTGTGTTTATCGCTGCCGCCAGCGTCGCGAGACGCCATGACGGGTTTCAGCTTCTTGAATAATGGGATGTTGGTGAGCGCCGCGCCGGTGAAGACGTTATCGACGAACTCACCCTCGACCTCAGGGTTCTCCCACGGAAAGTCCCGCGGGTTCCACTCAGGCGAGATGTACGCGTACTCCTCTTCCTTGAGAGAGCGAGCGCCCTCCCGCGTCCACTTGACGCTCCCCCACAGCTCGGTGCCGTCGTTCTCGAGGAACAGGCCAGTGATCCACACTGCGGCTTTGCCGCCCATGTCGTGGCCGTAGTTCAGCGGTGCGCGGTTCTTGTTCTCCGCGACGAGGCCAACGCCGGCCTCGAAGTTCGTGACCATGTCGGCAAGATCGTCGCTCGTCATCTCGAATGCACCGTGCCACGGCGTGTGCCAGTGGCCGGCGCTCATCAGGTGGATGCTGGACGGTCCATTGCCATCGGCATCTGCCGAGATCTTGATTAGTCGTTGTACCGCTTTTGCCATATGCCCTCAATATGAAGACACGTCTCATTTCTGTCAACGCTAATTCGGGTAGTTGATGATGCGGCCGCAGCGACATCGGGTGTGGCCTGGTGGCATCGAGACCTCGGCGCCGTTGCCGAGCGTGAACAGCGCCCCCAGTGGCTTCGTCACGCCGTTTAGAGGTCGGCAGAGCTGGCAGGCGCCCAGGAGCGCGTCCCACGTGCTGCTCTCGGCACCCGACGAGACGGCGAAGTCCTCGATGCCGCGCTGGTACGCGCTGACGCTCTCGGTCTGCGCGATCATCTCGGCGCGGATCGGGTTGCTCACCCGCAGTCGGATGCGCGCCACCATGGCGTCCAGGTCCTCGCCCTGCGCGATACTCGTGCGGATCGACTGCTGGATGTAGCGACGGGTGGTCTTAGTGACGCCCGACACGAGGCCGGCGGTGTACTTGTCGGCGGCCCTCTGGATCGACTCGCTGAGCGTGGTGAAGCCCAGCGGCCTGAGGTATATCTCCTCCCCTGCGTTGGCGCCCATCACAGCCAGCTCGACGAGGTGGTCCCGGACGGCAGCCGTCAGGAGCGCGATCTCGATCTTCCAGACGTCGTCGCTCTCAGGAGGTACGGCGTCGGCCTGGATGGACCGTAGCTCTACCTCGAACAGGTTCACGATCTGAGGGATGCGCTCGGACAGCCCGAGCAGGTACCCGTTCACATCAGCCTGCAGCGCGGCCTCCTCGCGGATCAGCCGCTTGAACGTGGCCAGCGACGCCTTATAGCTTGCCTCCCACTGCTCGCCTTCGCGGATCGCGGCGGTGAGGTGGGCGTGGGCGCTAAGCAGCCTTGCTTGTCGGCTCATAGAGCGCAGCCTCAACGCTCGCTCGGAGCGCCTTCAGTTCCTTGGCGGTGGCCTTCACCTCGACGTCCTCGGCTGGAACGGCTGGCACAACGGCGACCGGTTCCTTCTTCTCGTACAGCTCCTCGAGCTCTTCCTGCTCGACCTCGGCCCAACCGAGCGACTTGCGCACGCTGTTCTCGTCCTCAGCCCGTGGGTGAAGTGCACCAGCGGTGACGTACTTCGTGACAGCCTCGCTGATGAGGGATAAGTTCTCGTCCCCGGTCTTGCCGGCGCGCATCGTCGGGTAGTCCCGTCCGGTGAAGTTCAGGTCGACCAGCGTGTGGATGACAGCCTGGAGCGCGTCTCGCACGCTGTAGGCGACGTTCTGCGTACCCATGTCGAAGAGCCGGCTGTGGTCCTCCGAAGCTCCCTTGGTCCCGCTCGATCCAGCGGCGCCGATCTCCAGGAACTGAGCCAGGACGTTCTTCATGATCTGGCGGTCGTGGTGGTTGATGCTCGGCTCGACGTCCTTGAGGGTCGCGGCCTTCATGTCCATGAACTGGACGATGTAGCCGTCCGGGTGCTCGATGTAGGACGACTCGTTGGCACGGAGGTTGCGGGCTGCACGCCGGAGCTTGTCCTTGTCGGCCTTGGTCGCGCCGGTCGGCGTGGTGATCTCGACGACACCGAGGCTCTGACGCTCATGGCCGATCGCGTCGATCTTGTAGAGCTTGTCCTTGATGTAGTGCTTGTACGCGGCACGGAGCAGTGAGCGGCCGACGTAGTTGTCACCCTCCTGCTTGTGGGTGATTCGCATGAGCTTCTGCTGCGCGATCGAGAAACGGTTTTTGTTGGTCACCTGGGTGACGCCGGGCTGCTCGTCCTCGGTCAGCCAGCGCTGGATTGTCGTCTGCTTGCGGTAGGCGAGCTTGGTCAACGCGATGCGGGTGGCCCCGTTGACGACACGCGGCTCGAACACCATCTCGAAGACGACGAAGCCGAAGTCGAGGTAGGTCAGCGCCTCGTCGAGGAACTTGCTCCAGTCGACTATGTTGAACAGGCACTCCTTGACGAAGTCGCGGACGTCGATGTCAGCCTGGTCGTCGCTGGCTGGGTCGATGTCCCACTCAGTGCTGATGACCGGGTACTTGACGACGTCGAGGGCGGCAGAGACAGTGGCGTCGCTGCGGCGCATCTCGTCGTAGACCGCGAGGGCTCGCTCGCCCTGGAGCTTCCAGTTGTAGTCCTCGCCAATGATCTGGCCCGAAGCAATAGAAGTGCCGGATTCTCCGACTTCCTTCAGTAGTTCTTTACGCTTCAGTATTCCCATCTGCTTTTGAATGTACGCTAAAAGCTCTCGTCCATCAATCCTGCGAATTCGCCATCCTCGTCATCGTCATCCGGATCATCGACTGGATCCACGATGCGTGAGTAATACGCAAGGATCAATGCGTCTGCCTTGTCCGGCGATCGATAGCCGCGCTTCTTGTAGTCGGCCTTGCTCTCGACACCCCGCCGGCCCTTGGTGTCCATCTTCCACTGGCGCGAAGACAGCTCCATGAGGAGGTCAGCGTCCATGTCGAGCGAGATCGTCTCGGTGATCGACGCTAGGTAGAACCACGCTTCCGAGATGAGGTTCGGGTAGTGGTCGACGTCCCGAGCGCTCGCACCGAAGTTGATCGGCAGCACCAGGTAGCCGCGCAGCATCATCTCGTCGGTGACTCCCCCACCCACGCCCGTGTCGTCGATCTTGATGAGGATCGTCTTGTCGTGATCCACGAACGCTTCGAGCTTGTCACAGACCTCCGTGGTCCGGAGCTTGGTGTACTCCTTCGACTCGACGAGCCTGAGGCCCTTCCGCTTCGTGAAGACGGTTCGGTCGTTGCCCATGCGCGCGATGTCGGCTCCAACCTCGACCGCACCCTCGTCCGAGACCGTGCGCTCCATGGCGGTGATGATGGCCGTGCGCCCGATGATCGCGTTGTCCGCCTGGTCCATCGGCTGCCCGAGCCAGACATGCGCGAAGGTCGATGGGTTCGCCCTGTCGGCCTCCAGTTCCAGCTTCAGGGAGTCGGGCAGTAGACCGGCCCGCTCGAGGACGTCGTAGTTGACCTGCCGGCAGTACGTCTTTGCTGGCTGGTTCATCACGTATCGCACGTACACGGCGTCGAGCTCGTTCAGTCTGTTGAACGTGAAGATGAGCTGGCTGCCCGGCTTCCGGATGGTCGGAGCGAGCACCTTCAGGCTGGCCTCGCTGATGCTCTGAGCCTCCTCGACCCATGCGATGTCGATCCCCTCCATCGACTTGATCTCGTTCACGTTGTGTCGCAGCCCGCTGAAGATGAACTCCGTGCCGGTGAGCTTGTTGCGGATCGTCTTGTCGGTCACCTCGTAGTCGGTGAAGCCGTAGCGATCGATGATGTCCTTGAGGAGCTTGTGCACGGAGTCCTTCACCGTGTTCTGGATCTCGCGGGTGCAGAGGATGCGCAACTTCGACTGCCGGCCCCGCAGGATGAGCGCCAGGGCGACGTGCTGCGACTTGCCCGAACCGCGGCCACCGTAGAAGACGATGTTGCGCCAGGACGGGTTGAACAGCTCGCGGAACTCAGCGAGGAACTTGATGTGGACGGCCGGGTTGCCGTCCACTTATGCGTCTCGTGACGTCAGGATTCCTGCGTCGTGGATGAAACGCCGTGTTTTCGCGCACCTCCTCGTCACTCGGAGGCCTTCGCTATCTCACCAGACGGGTCGATGAACTCGACGAGCGCCTTCACGGGACCGCCGTCCTCGCCAGTCAGCTCGATCTTCGTGCCATAGCCGTACTTCGCGAGCCAGTCCGCCGCCTTGAGGTCACCGGTAGCTGCACGGATGATCGCCGCCTTGATGATGGCGATGGCCGGCGCGCCCTTGAATTCGGTGAAGCCAGTCTTCGCGTCGGGCAGCCAGGCCTCGAACTCTTCGTCGTTGAGCATCTGCTGGATGCGCTGGCTGAGGCTGATCGAACCCTTTGGACGCCCGGCAGGGTTGCCTGAGACACCAGGCTTGAACTGGGTGGCCGCGCCTACGGAAGGATCGACCCCTGACTTGAGGAGCTTCTTCGGCATTTCTCTTGCCTGTTGGTCGCCTGATTGGACGGGGTCCGCCATATGGCTCTAGTTATGACACAACGAGGGCCGCTTGTGAATAGCTAGCCGCACACCTCGGGGCTCGTTTGGTACGCGACCGGATTGCTCTCACCGACACTGCCCGTCGTTCCGCAGAGCTTAGGATGCAGGTCTGAGTCGAAAGCCAACACGGCATAACCAAGCGGTGCGTTCAACGAAGCGAGCACAGAATCCGCGGACTCCTCGGGAACGTCCTCAAATTTTGCGACGGTACCATCCGTCAGAGCCAGAGTCTGGAACTCATCCACTACTAGGTCACCGGTGGACATGACGTACTGACCCTGGCTGATGAAGCAGCGAGTGTCGTTAGTAAACGTCCAATTCAAGTTGCGCTGAAGCGCGGTTGAGCATGCCGGAGAATCAATCGGGTAAGCAGACGTCAGAACGACCGCGACTCGCATCGGGTTGGTTCGCCCCGTAGTCGTATTCTCCACCTGCACATAATCACCGGCGCCACGGCTCAATGACGTGTAGCCAGGCGCCGAAGTGGTTATGTCCGACCTCCACGTCGCCCCGACGTAATCGACCATGAAGTCAGCCGTATACCCCGCTGGGTTCGCGATCGGCTCGTTGATGGAGTACTGCTGCGGGATGGCGTTCGTGCTGCTGGGGGTTGGGGTGGCAGAAGGCGTCAACATGTCAAGGATCGCAGGGCGCTCGGTCGAGACGTACTGCGAGGCCACGTCTTCTTCGGTAGGAGCGGGCGCATCGCCTGATGAGCATCCGGCCAGCAGGATCAGCGCGGTCCCAGCCGCGAGCGCGGTTCCGTACGTGCGTCGCATCGCGGCGTCCTCTCGGGTTTGCTCGGAACCTAGCGGACGAAGCGACCAGAGCGCAACTGTTGAAACACCGCGTCTGTCGGCGCGCGCAACTGGCTTGCCTTAGTCTTTCGCGGGCTCAAGTACCGCCAGGAGCGCATCTAAATCAGAATTTGGCTTGGTAGGAATGACAGCGGCAAAACCACGAGGAAAGCGCTCCTTTGCCTCACCTTCGCTCACGTACTTGCCGCTGCTGATGCTCTTGAACCAGATCTGGCCAGAATTGTCCTGAAAGCGAACAATGAATGGTGCGTCCGCCGCGAGTTTGTCGTACGTCCAGGAAATGTCGAATCCTTTACCCGCTGCAAGTCCGCGAGGTGCCTCCCTAGAGATTTTCACCCCCGTCTTCTTGCTCCTTTTTGCTCCGAAGGGGACGTTCGAAATGCTATACCTATCGGGCGTAGCGAGAAACGAACCGTACGGGATCGGAGACGTATTACCGTTGAACACATGCGCGGTTACGATGATCTGCGTCACGGCACCTCTGCCGCCTTCAGATCTAGTCTCGCGGCGGAGAATCCACACGCTCACGTTATCCGCGAATGATCGCTGCCTTAGCCGATGATCTCTGACTAGCGCCCCCGCAGCAATCCCAAACGCCGCAACCGTGCCGATTCCCGCCATCCAATCGGCTACCGAGCCCCAGTTGAACCATTGAATGTTCTGCAGGGTTCCTCGCCACCATAAGTCCCATAGGGCTGCCATCGACCAGAGAGTGAGGAACGAAGCCAAGCTCAGGGCCCGCTGAAGCCGTCGGATCGAACGGAAGAGCCACCACATCGTCACAGCGCGAGCCTAGCGACCGCCCTCCACCACGTAGTCCACCAGCACCTTCGCCTTGCAGCGCCTGCACCCGCGCACGACGAACCACGCCGTGCCCGTGAAGCCGACGTTCTCGGCCGTCACGGTCTGCTTGAACGTCTCCCACGTGTGAGCGCAGGACGACGGCTTGATGCGAGCAGCGCGCCGAGCGTCGGCCGCGAGCTTGATGCGCACGTGAAGGGCGGAGCGGAGGGTGTCGAGGTGGTCGGTCACGCGAGGAGGTCCGGGTTCTCATGGATGTTACCGATGCCCTCGAAGGACGCACACGTCTTCCCGTCGAGGTACGGATTGGAGTACCCGCCGTGGCTGATGTCGCGGAAGCCGTCGTCCTTCTGATGTAGCGCAACACAATCGGTCTGATAGCGACCATCGCGGAACGACACTGACCAACGAGCGTAGTCGTAGACAGCGTTGTACGCGCCGAGCAAGATGTCGCCCTCGTATATCTCTGCGCCGTTCTTGTCTTGGAGGCCGGTGAACTGCATGACCGAGTCATGGCGACCATAGTGCTCGATGTCATCCACACCAGCGCCGGCCGGAACGCCGAATCCCCAAAGGTATCCGCCCACTGGTCGTTGAACACCGCAGTTGAACAGCATCCTTCGTTCCTTTGGCTGCCAGACCCTGAACTTAGTCTCGCGGCTCATCGCTCGTGCCTGCGATCGAACCAGACGGCGATGCCAGTGACGATGAAGATGAGGGCGAAGATGACTCCGACGACGATGTAGCTCTGTGATGTGACCATGGAGGTATTCCTTGTTTAGTTGTGATTTCACTATGCGCCGACGGTCTCAAATAGTCAATACTATTCTTGCGTTATAGGAACTGCTCATACTTGCCACTGGTATAGACCGACCACGGCGTGAACGATTCGCGCGCCTCGTAGATGCGCCACGCATTCGCCACGTTGGTTGCCGGGTCCAGCAGCGCGTCGCAATCCGGTCGCCCGGCCAGCACGCGGACCTGCATGAGCCCGCAGCTCATCCCCTCGCGCCGGCCGCTCCCCTGGTACGTGAGGCTCAGGTCGCCAACCGCGCTCGGGTCGCAGCCGCTCTCGGCTCGCATGACCGCGAGGGCGACATCGGCGTCCCAGGCGTACTGCTCGACGAGAGGTCGGTACGGCTCACAGCCGTTCGGTGCTAGTGATGCCTCTACGACCTGCGGAGGCGTCGCCTGTGGCTCGATGAGCTCAACGGGCGGTTCGAGTGCCGTCTTGGTGTCGGGCGCGGTAGAGACGGCTTCTACTGGCGTTGCTCTAAAGACGCGGAGGCCACGGCTTGGTTGACCTGCGCCATGTTCTCGCTGCGGAGCATCCAGCCGGTGATGATGCCAGCGACGCCGGTGGCGAAGATCGTGACGAGGAACCATGGGAGGACTCGTGAGGCCAGGATGCGCTGGAACCAGTTCGGTTGCTTTGATGGAATGAACTTGTCTTCGTGTTGCGTGTTGCTCATATTGGTAGTTCCTGTTTAGTTATGCTTACTTGACTGTGACGAACGTGATCTTGGTCGGCGTTCGATAGTCTGTTATTGCTATTAGGTCAGTCATGTTTGTGTTCCTGTTTATTTGACTGCCTTAAGTTAAGCACGAACGTTATGAATAGTCAATACTATTCTGTCCTAAAAGTCGACGCCCATTGCCTCGAAAAGCTTATCAGCCCCGTCGGAATAGCAGGCACCGATCACATATTCCTTCTTTGACTCAATACAGATGTCATAGAACGCTTGAACAAGCGCTTCATCCGTGGGCTCTGCGAGACCGAGCGCTTCAGGATAAGCCCTTGCTGCGTTGACCCAGTAGATCGGTGAGTAGCAGATGGCTACCGTAGATATAAGTTCCTCGGTGTTCCCGGCATCACTGCCGACGACGGCCGCGGCAAGCATCGCATCACCGCAGCTATTGTCAATAGGCGCTTCACCGTAGATGATCGCTGGCTCCTTAGTCTCGGTCACGGCAGTACTTCTCGGTGACGCCTCAGACTCAGGCACCCCGACTGAGCAACCCGAAAGAGTCAGAGCAAACACGCAGCAAGCAACAAAAGGGAAAGTTCCGAACTCACGGTTAGCCACGGATAATACCCTTCTCGAGCGCCTGAGCGCAGACCTTCAACGTTCGAACTGCTGGCGCGGAATCTGAGGGCTCGCAAAGCGCGACCACTGCCCAAGTGAGGAACTCGTCATCCATAGCCTCTTCGTTTACACCGTAGGCCTCAGAATTCGAACGAGCTGACGTGGCCCAATCGTCGAGAGACTCGCACGCGAAGGCAGTTCCGACCAAGGCGCTGTCGGCATCAGCCGACCCATAAACCTTGTCGGTCACGTTGTAGAAAGCGAGATCACACTCCGGGGTGGACTGCGACGGCTGGAACGCATAGGGATCCACGCTCAGATTCGACGACGCAGTTGGCGGCGTGTATGGCTCGTCCAACTGACTGGGCCCCGAGTAGGTCGTCTCCGTAGACCCCTGATCGTCCGCAGCGCACCCGGTCAACGCTGCGCTGACGAGGGACAGAATCAGCACCGTGTATGCGCTCGCACTCAGCTTCACGGCTTGAATCTAGCGCTCACACTCTCCGCACGGCGTTCGCCCACACCCACGCATCGAGCTTCGTCCCGTCCGACATGCTCCACTCCACGTGCACGGCCCGGTCGTTCCGCTCGACGGCGAAGGCGTCCGTGATGACGGGCTGCTCCTTGAAGCGCACCCACGCTTGTACAGGCACCGCCGGCCCCCGCTGCACGGGGTGGTTGGCAACGTCGAGCTCCTCGCTGGTGAGGGACACCGGTACGGGACGTACTGCGGCCTCCGCCACGCGCTGCTGCGTCAGGCGGTCGTAGTGGTCCTCGTAGCGTCGGTTCGATCCCATAGCGTCAGACCGTAGTCGAACGTATGTTCGAGCGCGAGGAGACGCGGCGTGACCTACGGTGGTCGCATGACAACGGTGGAGACGATCAAGGCAGTTGCGTCCTTCCTGTCACTCCCGCTCTTCACCGCGGCCGTCATCGCCCTCGTCCCCTTCGCGATCCCAACAATTCGATGGAATCGACGACTGAAGAACGACCTTGCGCTGCTGAAGGATCTTCCGGACGGCGAGCAGAGGACCAGATTTGAGCGTCGGGTCGACTTTCAGGCGAAGCGTCTAAACGATTACCACGAGCTAATCCCAGTGCACGAGAAGATCTTCACCTGGCTGGCTGTCCCTCTCTTTGTAGCTCTCGCCACGGTTCTTCTTCTGAAATGGACGGACTTCCAATACTTTTCGATCGCAGAGAACCTCCTGACCGCCGTGGGTTTCCTCATCGCTTTTGCAGCTACCCTCGGTGCGTTCACCGGACGCACCTCTCACCTGATGAATGGCGACGCTTATCGCGCGTACGTGGACAGCGAAGTACGTGGGATGCGAAGGCAAACGGCGAGAAGGACCGCACGAAGGCGCCTGAGGCGAATCAAGCGCGTGGAAAAAGCAAGCAAAGCAAATAGGCCCCCTGTCGAGCGCGAAACAGGCTCGGGGAGTTAGTACTGAAGCATTCCCTGAGTGGGGTGCAGTCGGTCGGTTCATCAGGGATAGCTTGAGTAGCAACTCCCCCGCTTAGGTTCCCGAAGATATTTTCGGGAACCTTGACACGAAACCGGATTGTGAAGGTACGCAGGTTGTTTCTCTTTGATCCCATCAGTACAAAGCAGGCTTTACGATAGCCGAAAACGTTGAGCTGTTTTACCGTGCCATTTTACGTCTGCACGGAAGCCAACAGTCAGGGACTCCCAAGACTACAAAAGAACCGCCCTTGGTAGGACGGTTAGCTCTCAGTTCACGTTCTATTATGAAGGAACGCGTTTAGATTGCAACCCCCTACAGGCTAAACTTAGGACGAAGCAATCTTGAACTGAGAGCTTCGTGTTCCTTACTCTGAATCACCGCGCCGACTAAGTCAAGATCGCTATGGTCATTCCGCCTCACTTACGCCATAATGCGCTACATGAAGGCGGGCGAAAACATGAAAGGCGCGATCAAGTGGTACACAGTGCCACCGAGTGTGCCGCGTCCGCAGAGCGCCATAGATGCCGAGCGTGCCGAAGGGTTGAAGCGAAAGCGATACCAGTCGCAGTTACACGCGAAGAACTGGGGCTTCAGACGGACTCACGGAAGTAAGAGCCCCTCACACTCACCCGATGAGGCTGAACCAGAAGACGCTAGAGGCGACAGCAAAACCTGAGACCGCCACGTACGCCTCAACAATCTTGCTCCGACGACCGTGTCGCTGATCAACTCGCCTAGTGGCCGGACCGGATGGCGTTCGCTTGAGTGGCGACAAATCCAAGATATCACCGGTCTTCGGGTTGACGATCATACTTCCACTTTTATGGGAATTAGGTTTCCCCAAGGGTCGACACGAGACGCACCCCAGACCAGGGCTCGATCGGCCCACGCCGCGTTCGCCGACCGTTTAGCCGCGTCGGTGCTAAACATGCTGAAAGGTCTTGGCTCGACCGACTCTGAATAGAAGTAACGCACTACGCCGGTTCTTGTACTCGCTTTGTGGTTGTGTTGCATAAGATTAGTCCCTGTTTAGTTATACTCTGATTATGCGCTCACCCCGAGAAATAGTCAATACTATTAAAGCCACTTAGCCGAAGATCAAAGGTGCGAAAGCGTGCGTCGTTGAGACGAGGAACATCTCCGACTCCCCCGCGCCGAACTGCTTGATCCAGTACCGCAGCTTCGCCGCTCGCTCCTCTTCCGGTGCGATAAACAGCACGTATGGCACGAACGACTCAGCAGCCTCCAGCGCCGCCATGTAGCCCGCGAGCTTCTCGTTGATCTGAGCCTGGCGCTCGGTTCCCATGTCGATCTCCACCCAGAACGACAGGTTGCGGCGCTTCATGATGTCCGCGATGTCGATGAAGAGGTCCGGGCGCACGACGACGTTGCCGACCTTCCGGTGACTGTCGGGCTCCGTCTCGAAGTTGTCGATCCGTAGCCGGCCCCTCTGCTGATACTCCAGGAGGGCCGCGTAGGCGTCTGCAATCGCCATCGTGTGCAGCTTGACCGCCCTGAAAGGCCAGTAAGCACCCTCACGCCCGCACAGCGCCCACCCCTGCCGCCCTGCTGGTAGACGTACTGGCCGCTCCCCGCTCCCGTGCCGCCGATCATGCGGCGCTCCAGGCGTGCCAGGAACTTCGTCTCGACGAGCCGGTTGAGCGCCCGGTACATGGGCGTGTCAGACGAACCAGGAAGTGCATCGTTCGTATGTGTCCTGCCGCAAGCTGGCCGAAACGTCCAACTGACAGGACGATTTGGCGGTCGCGGTCGAGGAGAATCATGGAAGTGACTATGAGACACGACAGTACGCCTGTCAACAAGGCGCGGATCCCTGCCAGGACGCAGATCCTACGTGAGCCGAAGCGCACATCTCCGCCACGGCCATCCCCACACCTCGGGAAGCGACTCTAAAGCGACTCCTTTGAACTGTGGATAACCCCATACCATTCCGTCTAGTATAAGTATTGACTATTCGGAACATAAGCGCATAATGAGACACAGGAAGAACGCGGGACATCAAGTGAGTCCGACAGCCGATCATCCGTGTACATCAACATTTGAGCGTAGTAGTGCTGGTAGTAATAGTGTTGCTACCTCTACGGCAGAAGACGTTTCGTCAAGTGGTAAGAGAGTAGAGCCTCTGCCTACATGAACTTGCTACCGGCACCATAAGCTCAACACATCAAACAAGGGGGACATCATTAGGAAACGACTACATGGAAGAAGGCACCTGGAAAATCGACCGCGCTAGCTACGGCAGCGGAGCAACAAAAGTCAAAGCAACAGATCAATGGGATCCACTCATGCGAGCGGCACTCAAGAAGCTAGGACAGCGAGAGACAGAACGAACCGGACAGAAGATCTCGGTCGTCACACTGCTCGCCAACCTCAGCGTCCGGAACGGCTCATTCGCGATCGAGAAGAGGAAGGAGCTGCGACAGATACTAATACAACTGAAGAAGGAGAATACTCATGGCAGAAGGGACCAACGAAGGTAATCAGCTAGCCGCAGCGCTCGTCGCATTTCGCGGCGATATGCCTGTGGTCAAGCGCACATCCTCCGGTCAAGCAGGGAGCCGCAAGTACAAGTACGCGGACCTTGCCACCGTAGAGGCCACGGCACAGCCACACCTGAAAAAGAACAAGCTCTCAGTCACGCAACCAATCGACGAGGCCGACAACGGCTCGACCTACCTCAAGACGATCATCCGCCACGAGTCAGGTGAGCGTGAGGAGACTCGCATCCCCGTTCCAATCGAAGGGGTCTCCCCTCAAGACGTCGGGTCCGTTATCACCTACTACCGTCGCTATGCGTTCAGCGCCGCCCTCGGCATCGCTGTCGAAGGCGAGGACGATGACGGAGACGCGGGCAAGGAGGCGAAGCTACCCACCACCCGGACCCCGTCAATGACGAAGGCCGCCAGCGAGAAACAGATCGGTCTCATCGAGACGCTGGCGAAACGCAAGGGCAAGGACCAAGAGTGGGTGGCGAACACCCTCGAGAAGGTCAAGAGCAGCGCTGACGCCTCAGCGATCATCGACAAGCTTGGTGAGCTAGAGGACGCGCAGTGAGCCGTTTAGATGACGCATCGCCGTCAGGACCATACGGCCTCTACAAGGTAGAGCTACAGGTTGAAGGCAACTGGGTCAGTATGGCCCTGCTGTCGCGGCAAAGCATCGAAGCCATCGCCGACCAGATTGACGCGCGGTCCGATTCAGACGTAGAGGACGCGCAGTGATGCAGGTCTTCGGGTACTTCAGCGACCGTGAGCGGGAGATGCACTCTGAGGGGGAGATCCTGGAGCGCGCGGCACAGACGGTGGGCACCTGCCGTGCGTGTCTCAACCGCAGCACCACGCTCGACAGTGACGGCCTCTGCGCCGACTGCGAGCACCAACCAGCACGAGCCGAGTTGCTCAAACTGCTGGCACCAAGACAACTAACGGGCACAGCCCAAGGAACCACCAAGTGAGTAAGAAGCTAACCAAGATCAAGTTCCATTCGATCGCACGAGACATACGAGACGGACGCAGGAGCGTCGCTGAGATGGCGGAGTTCCACCACGTCTCGACCCAGACCATCCGCACAGTGAAGCGGACGAAGACGTGGCCAGGGTTCGTCCTCGCGAAGCAGCAGCGCACTTCCTTCATCGCCAACGCGAAGGACCGGAAGTTCCACGACGCGCAGAAGGCCGGCCTCAAGCCCGTCTCCCGCTCGCGTGGCGTGAAGACTGCCGTCGTCGACCCCGCTGAAGCACAGCTCGGCGTCGACCTCCAGATGAACGAGAAGTACGTCCCACGATCAGAGTTCGAAGATGCGGTGAGCGATCTCAACGACCGCCTCGACGCCCAGCGGCACATGATCATGGCGAAGAAGAACAAGCGCACCTGGCCTTGGGGTAACCGCTGATGGCGGGGCCCAAGGCGGGCGGCCAGAAAGCCGCTGCGAAGAACCTCGCGAACGATCCGGACTTCTACAAGCGGATCGGCAGCAAAGGCGGACGCAACGGCAACACAGGAGGCTTCGCGGCCAACCGTGAGCTGGCGAGAGTGGCGGGCCGGATCGGTGGAGCGAGGTCGCGACGCCGGAAGAGTACCGCCGCCTAGACGTCACTCGCCACAGAGCAGTGGCGGCACACGAACACCAGGACGTCGAGGGATCGGTCAGCGTTCAGCGCGCGGATGAAGCCAGGCTCCAGCCGGCGCCGTTCACACGCAGTGCAGTAGTACCGATCGAGTCCCTGCGACTCCATGTAGGCAACCACACGGTCACGAAGCGAGTCAGGCCGCTGTATCGCCTGACGCGTCGGTCGTCGGCCCAGACGGGTTGCGACCAGACGCTGCACCTGACGCTCCGAGATCGAGAGCCCCAGCTCCTCCCTGATGAAGCGAGCTGACATGCCCTTCTGGGCGTAGTAGAGGATCTCCTCGATGTCGTAGCGGTCGTGCATAGATAGAACCATTTAAACACAAGGAGGTCGTATGGCCACATACGCATTTCAGGTGAAGATGACAATATATGGAGAAATCGAGCGGGAAATTGGTGACGATGATCCCGAGACATATGCTGCCGAACTTGAGGACGAGATGCCCTCAACGAACGACCTGACCTTCATCCGCAATGATGAGATTGAGATCGACGACTGGGTCGAGAGAAAGATTTAGTCGGAATAGCGTCGAGTCGCCCAACATATCTTCTGCGACGTTCGCACCAGGGGTCGCAGGAGCGACGTTAGCCAGACCACAGAACTGCACCTTGTCAATTAGTTCAAAAGTTGGACAGCAACACGCGTTCGTGGCCTTGTATGCATCGCACAGCAGGATCGGGCGACGCCGTCAACTACGATGGGCCCGACCACTTTTCCACAGGTCGCGACTCGCATCGAGCGGCGGGGCACTAACACGTGTCGTACGCCCGCCGTTTGGTACGGGTCGCGAACCTAGTATGGCTTCTTCCACTCCCAAGGCGTCGCAGTTCCCCTGTACCAGTCCAGCATCTTCGCGCAGACACCGGAGGATGACTTTTCCAAGTGGTATGACAGGTTTGCGAGGCGCTCATCATCCGGTCGTGTACTGAGACCGACCTGGTAAGACGCGAGCTTCACGACCCACTTCTGAAACTTGTCCCCGACCGCCCTGTCCACATAATCACCCTCCGCCTCAATGAGTCGTGAGACGTTCCGGACCTGGGTTATGAAGACCTCGCGATCGAGCGTGACATCGCGCCCGAGATGACCCATTAGAGAGAGTTCCGTAGCACGAGTTGTGAGATCAAAGGCTCGCGCCATCAACTCCCGTCGACGTTCTCTTGCTCGCTCCGCGATCCTCGCGTCCTCTGCGATTCGAGACTCGTGCTCTCTCTTCAGGAAGTCGCGCCGTTGGAGCCGCAGGGCGATCATCACCGAGACCACGACGCTGACGAATGCAGCAACGAGTTCTAGCCAGCTCGTGCGATTAAGTACGTCCTGAATCCAGTCCACGGTCACACAATAGGGCTGACAACCCGCATCAACGACTCCGAAGGAGGTGACATGAACCACAACTACCAACTACAACCACGAGCCGCGCGATGATCGCGCTCCTCCACCGCGTCCTCCACGACATCGGACGCTGCCCACGCCAACGAGCACACCACCCATGCGACGGCGGTGAGCGCTGCGGGTGGGACGCATGAGCGAGCGTCAGCCGCCCATTGACGTCCCGAGCAATGCTGAGCTGCTGGAGTCGATCCTCACCGTCGAGGGATCGTTCGGAGACAGCTACAGCCGATTCCACCCGTACTCCGTGCGCAACATCGGCTTCCTAGCCATACAGGGCTGCCCACCGGAGCCCGTCGCCACCTTCAAGCGGTGGCAGGAGCTTGGCTACCACGTGAAGAAGGGCGAGCGGGCGTACTCGATCCTCCGACCCATCACCATCAAGTTGAAGGGTGACGAGCAGGCTGAGCCAGCTCACGATTCCGAACCTGACAAACCGAAGATGATGCGCCGCTTCAAGGTTGTGCGTGCGCTCTTCCACTATGCACAGGTGGCCGGCGAGGGCGAGCTGCCTCCGTACGTGCCACCGAACTGGGACGAAGCACGAGCCCTCGAGACGCTGGACATCACGGAGGAACCGTTCCGCCTCTACAACGGCAACGTCATGGGCTACGCCTACGACCGCACGATCGCGGTCTCCCCCGTTGCTCCATATCCGTTCAAGACCAAGGTGCACGAACTCGGCCACGTGGTCGCGGGTCACGCCGAGGACGCGTCGGACGACGAGGACGACCGTGAGGCGATGCATCAGGGCATCAATGAGTTCCAGGCAGAGTCCACCGCCTACCTCACGCTGCACCAGCTAGGTGCTGAGAGCCACATGGACGCGAGCGAGAGTCGCGCGTACGTGCAGCACTGGCTACGAGGCGGTGAGCCCAGTGAAGTCGACGTGCGCCAGGTGTTCTCGGCGACCGACCAGATTGTAAGAGCAGGCCAAATCAGTATTGACCACACTGAGTAGAAGTGCGAATATCAAAGTGTGTTTCGACGCACTATTTAGGCGGTGAGCGTCAATACCGTGGCAGACGTTTAGTGCTCGCAACGATAATAGAACAGCCGTCTCGCACCTTTCACAACCAATTCAACGACAGATAATGCACATGGGAAGCGTGAAGGAAGAACGCTAGGCCAAAGTTTAGGCCGATGAGAGCGGTGACCGAGAGGTCCTGCGTGGGGATTTTCCTCTCCAATAGCTCTCCCAACTGCGACGTTCGAATCGTCGCCCCGCGATGCAGTCGTTGATCCATCCGGCTCGTTCATCGTCGCCGCCCGTGTTGAGGGGCGGGGACCGGACGGTCCGGATGGACGTGCGATCTAAGTTCCCCTTGTCGTACGTTCCAGTCTTGGTCGACGGGTACCCACCGATCCGTCGACCTCCTAGTTCCGCGCATACCTCGCAGGTGCGCGGAACTAGGAGGACACAATCATCGAACGAACCACTCCCTCACACCCAAGAGACCCTGCTCTATTCGGGCTGGAGACGCTCTACGCCGTGCAGCCGGCCGAGACACGCGCTGAGCACGTCACCCGCATCCAGGAGCATCACGCTGAACTCGTTGAGCGCGTGGGCTGGGTGAACCTCCTGCGTGAGGACCGGAGCATCGGTCTAGACGAAGCTGAGGCCAGTCCAGATTTCTGGGCCTGGGCTGAGGAGAACGAAGACACGACCGACCAGGCGCTCGACGAGCTGATCCGGTCGCTCGGGCTCCACGCGCACGCTGCACTCGCTCAGCTCTCCCTCGCTGGTCTGACAGATCGCACGCTGCTCCTGCGTAGTCGGAAGCAGGGTGACGGAGCGCTCCATGCGTGAGTCAACCGGATCTGTAGTGAGGAAGTGCAAGGGATGCGGTACGGCGATCACCGTCTACAACGCGATCCAGAATCGCTGTCGAAGCTGCACGATCGCACGAGCGAAACCCATACCCCAGCAGGGGAAGCAGGCTCGGCTCTGGGCGACGTTCCGCGATGAAGTGGCGCGCCCGTACCTCGATAAGAACTTCGGACGCGTCTGCAGCCGGGAAGGCTGCACTGTCACGACCAACCTCGACGTGGACCACATCCAGAAGCGCGGCTCCCACCCGGAGCTGAAGTTCGTGGTGAGCAACCTCCGCTACCTGTGCCGGACCCACCACATCGAGGAGACGGATCAACTGAGGTGGTCAAAGACCGCCTGATCGCTTGTGCGACTGCGTGACCGACCGGTCGCGCTGAACATCCACGATCAGGGAGGCGTCATGACGACCGCGCTCGTACTACCGGCAACCGAAGACCCCTACCTCTGCGACCTCACCAGCGCAGAGCAGATCCACTCACTCGTCGACGGCTGGTTCGAGATCCTCGACCTCATCGAACCCGGAGCGACCCTCTGGATCAACGACGAGGCCGCGCTCAACAACAAGCCCTTCAACCAGCACGCGATGTGGCTGCTCCTGGCCCACTCGCCCAACGTGAGCACCAGCCCGTTCCTCCGCGGCTCGATCGTCCTCACTGGACTCACCCGCACTAACGAGGACGGCCTGAGCGACGTGGATGAGTACTTCGTCGACCTCGTCATCCGAGGCTCGCGGTTCACCGCCGAGGTGTGGCTGAAGGACGCGACCGACTGGAAGGACATGAACATGCCGTTCGACACCTGGAAGTCCGCGTACCAGTCCGTGCTGAGCCTGAAGGAGCGCTGGCCGGAGGTCGAGCGAACCCGAGTACGTCCGCTCCCCTGAACGTGAAGAGCCCCGCAGCCAGCGGGGCTTCTTCTTTGCGACACGCCCGGGATTAAGACATGCCAGGACAAGGTGCGAGATCTTTCGACGACGACCCCTGCATACCACAGCGCACTATAGGGGCCTATAGGGCCTGTTAGCGGCGGAAGGCGAAGTCAAGTTGATTCGTCCTGGCCCGGGGTGCTGCTTGAACGCTCGGTATTGTGATTACAGGGAAGAGGGCAGAAACGAGACGTCCACACAAGTACGGCTCGATGGTCGCTGAGGGAAGGAAACCATGTCCACGAACGAGTTCGACAAAGAGCGCAACAACGAGGCCTGGCGACGAGTGGGGGTGGTCGCGACTATCGGCGGTGCCGTTGTCAATTTGATCCGCATCTTCGTCAGGAATTGAAAGGGCACGTACCCCCCGCGAGCAGTCGGGTCGCTCAAGCGGGAGATACGGGCGTCGGTGGACCGGTCAGGAGCTGGGCTTGTAGCCCTTGCGACGGCCCTTGAGGCCATCGGCGTTCTCCAGCACGGCGTTGATGTTCGGCGCGAGCTTGTTGAACTCGGCCAGGGTGACGACCATCTCGGTCGTCTGCCCGTTGCGGATCTCCAGCGACACCAGGTTGGCGGCGGGCTTGAGATCCTTGACCTCGATCGGGAGAGCGTCGAACTGCTTCGGCTCATCGAGATCGGGGTGGCTGCGGACGACGATCGTGACGATCTCGTCCTCGGTTGCTTCCGCACCAGTGAGGTCGCTGACGCGAATTTGGCGGAATCCCATTGGGATCACACTCCTTCTAGTTGGTGACCTGCACGGGATGTGTCGGCCTGCGCATTAGTAAGAAGCATGGGGAGTAGAACGTAAACCGCAGAAATTACAACAGACTTAACTACCCCCGTTTGAGATACTAGAAGTACATGCAAGACCAGTTTGACCTCAGCACCTTTATCGACGATTCCACCCGCGCAAGCGGAGTCCCGTTTAAGGTCGAGGATCAAGCAGTGATCACCTCTGCCGCGACCATGGTGGCGTCGCGGCGCACCGAAATCGTCTCTTAGCTGCCTGACGTCGCGGAACATCCGAGCGGCACCCACCCCACGACGACCCTTTTCGGGCGTCTCCGACCCACTCAGGGCGTGGTGTGCTTTGCTACTTCTTACGTCTTCGAGGAACAGCACTCCGCGGGTGGCGCGGGCGACCGCGCCGGGACGGATGCGGCCGCTGCCGCCGCCGACGATCGCCGCGGACGAAGCGGAGTGGTGCGGACTCTCGAAAGGCGGCCGGCGCACCAGAGCGCCACCGGTCGGCGCTCCGACGAGCGAGCGCATGCAGGTCGCCTCCAGCGCCGCCTCGTCATCGAGGTCGGGGAGGATGCCCGGCAGGCGCGAGGCGAGCATCGTCTTCCCGGCACCGGGAGGCCCGAGCAGGAACACATGGTGCCCGCCCACCGCCGCGACAGCTAACAGATCGGCGACGCCACTCCCCTTAAGTGGGCTCAAGTAGACGAGAGCTTCCATCCGCCGTCCTCGGTGCGATCGACGATGCCTTCAACGAGGAGGGAGCCCAGGATCGCAATGGTTTCTCCGATCGAGAGGCCAATCTCACGCGCGACGTCGATGGCTTGGTGAGCGCAGGGGCTCAGTAGGGCATCGAGAACCCTGCTCTGAGCGGCGGAGCGCTCCGAAGGTTCGACTTTCGGCTCGCCGATTCCGAGCAGTTCGAGCACGTCCGGCGGCGACGTGACACAGGTCGCCGCGTACTCGCGGAGGAGCCGGTGGCAGCCGGCGGAGGAGGCGCTGGTGACCGGGCCCGGGACCGCACCGAGGGGGCGCCCCAGGGCGGCGGCGTGGCCTGCGGTGTTGAGGGAGCCGGAGCGGGCGCCGGCCTCGACGACGACGGTGGCGGACGTCGAAGCGGCGATGAGGCGGTTGCGCTGCAGGAAGCGCCAGCGGGTGGGCGTGGTGCCGGGCGGGACCTCCGTCGCGACGGCGCAACCGGGGGTGGCGATGATGCGGTGGAGGAGGTCGGCGTGAGCCGTCGGGTAGAGGCGGTCCGCTCCCCCGGCGAGGAAGGCGACCGTCCGGCCTCCGGAGCCGAGGGCGGCGCGGTGGGCGACCGCGTCGATCCCGAAGGCACCGCCCGAGACGACGGAGACGCCTCGCGCCGCGACGCCCGCGGCGAGCTCGGCGGCCACGTGCTCGCCGTAACCGGTCGCAGCGCGGGCGCCGACGAGGGCGAGGCGGTGCGGCGGATCGAAGGCGGCGGGATCACCGCGCAGCCAGAGCAGGAGGGGCGCGTGCGGCCCGAGGTCGTCGAGCGACTCGGGCCACACGGGAGCCCCGGGCAGGAGCAGCCGGGCGCCCAGGCGCTCGGCGATCTCGAGACGGCGGAACAGGAGCCTGCGGTCCAGGCGCGGTCGCCAGCGCGCCAGCCCCGACTGGAGGGCGGCGACCTCGGAGTCGAGGGGCGCGAGCGCCGCGCCTCCTTCGTCGGAGGGAGCGCGATGCGGGGGCGCGAGGATCTCCTCCGCGGACGACGAGGACACGACGTGGGCGAAGGCCTCGGCCGCGCCGGCCCTCGCGATGAGGAGGGCGGCGACGGAGTCGCCGGGCTCGGTCAGAGAGTTCCAGCCGCACCGGGCAGCAGCGTCGACGAGTGCGCTCCGAGCGCAGCCGGACTCACCCGAAGGCTCGCCGTCGGCAGCCGAGTCCGGATCGGCTGCGCCGCTCGGCAGCAGTCGGCGAACAGCATCGAGCTCCGCGGCGTCGAAGAGCGCGTCGGGCCGGATCACGCGGCACCCCCACGGAGGACGAGCGCGCGCGCGAGGTGGGCTGCTGACGGCCGGTCGGCTGCGTCGAGGTCCGCGAGCGTCCAGGCCAGGCGCAGGACCCGGTCGTAGCCGCGCATGGTCACCAGACCTCGCTCCAGAGCCCGGTCGAGCGTGCGGGACTCGGCACTGGTCGGGCGCACCGGGTCCGAGCGCAGCCAGGCGCCGGAGACCTCCGAGTTGAGCGTCCACGGAGTGGAGGCGAGGCGAGCCGCTGCCAGGGACCGCGCCGCGGCGACACGGGCGCGGGCCTCAGCCGTCGACATGCCGGACGTGTCTCGACGTGCGGCCAGCTGAGCCGCGCTGATGCGGCGGACCGTCAGGCGGATGTCGACGCGGTCGAGCAGCGGTCCGCTGAGCCGCGCGAGGTAGCGGCGGCGGACCGAGGGAGCACAGGTGCAGGTCTCTCCGGGGATGCCGAAGCGGCCGCACGGGCACGGGTTCGCCGCGAGGACGAGCTGCACCCGCGCGGGGAACTCGGCGACGGCGTTCGCGCGGTGGATGCGGATCACGCCGGATTCGAGCGGCTGGCGCAACGCATCGAGGGCGACGGACGAGAACTCGGGGGCCTCGTCGAGGAACAGCACTCCCCGGGTGGCGCGGGCGACCGCGCCGGGCCGGATGCGGCCGCTGCCCCCGCCGACGATCGCTGCGGACGAGGCGGAGTGGTGCGGACTCTCGAACGGCGGTCTGCGCACCAGCGCGCCACCGGTCGGCGCTCCGACCAGCGAGCGCATGCAGGTGGCCTCCAGCGCTGCGTCGTCATCGAGGTCGGGGAGGATGCCCGGCAAGCGCGAGGCGAGCATCGTCTTCCCGGCGCCGGGAGGCCCGAGCAGGAACACGTGGTGCCCGCCGGCCGCCGCGACGACCATCGCCTCGGCCGCCTCCTCGTTCCCCACCACGTCGGAGAGGTCGAGGCGGGCCTCCGGCTCGGACACCGTCGCAGACGGCGGCGCGGCCTCGGGGAGCACCGGCACTTCCCACTCGGCTCCGTGCCAGACGGCGGCCGCCGCCAGCGAGGAGACCGCGATCACCTCGACGCCGTCGACCAGCTCCGCCTCGAGGCGGTCCTCGACGGGGACCATCACGCGGCGCCTGCCCTCGCGGGCGGCCGCGAGCACCGCGGGCAGCACGCCCGGGACGGAGCGCAGCCGGCCGTCCAGCCCGAGCTCCCCGATATGGACGACCGCGGCGACCGACTCCGCATCGACCTCACGGAGCGACGCGAGCGCGGCCAGCCCGATGGCGAGATCGAAGGCGGAGCCGTGCTTGGGCATCGCGGCCGGCGAGAGGTTCACGGTGATCTTGTACTCGGCGATGGTGCTGCCGGAGTTGATCGCCGCCGAGCGCACCCGCTCCTTCGCCTGCGCGAGCGCGGCGTCGGGCAGGCCGATGATCACCATGCCCGGGGTGCCGTCGGCCGAGTGGGCCTCCACCCCGACCACGGCTCCCGCGAAGCCGACGAGACCGACCGCGGAGGTCCTCCCCAGGCCCATCAAGCCACCGCCCGCAGGTGCCGGATCTGCGACGGGACTCCCCCGGGAGCGACGATGCCGACCGCGTCGATCCGCAGATGCCGGGAGCGCTCGTGGTGCTCGTCGGCCCATGCGTAGGCGAGTCGGCGCAGGCGCTGCGCCTTGGCCCGCGTGATGGCCTCGACCGGCAGTCCGAAGCGCGTCGACGAGCGCGTCTTCACCTCCACCACGACCAGTGCCGACCCGTCGCGGGCCACGATGTCGAGCTCGCCCTCGCGGACCCGCCAGTTGCGGTCGAGGATCTCGAATCCGTTGTCTCTCAGGTGCGCCGCCGCGATCTCCTCGCCGCGCCGCCCCAGTTCGTCCTTGTCCATGCGTCCTCCTGCCGGAAGCGTGCAGGAGCAGAGAGGAGCGTCGGACGGCCGGGAGGGGGATCCGGGGAGAAGACGGCCGAGGAGGTGCGTGGGGAGGGACGTCGGTCCGGGGTCTGGATACGGCGCCGGGACCGCTACGCGACCAGCAGGAGGAATGCGCGCCGCGTGAAGACGAGACCCGCGGAGCCGAGGATCCGAGAGAGCTCCGGAGCGGGGTGGGGCTCCGGGCACCGGATCTCGATGCGCCGTCGGAAGCGGCTACTCGACCAGCAAGGGGTCCGGAGCCTGCCGCGACAGAGGGCTACTCGTCGAGCGCGAGCTCCTTGGGGAGCTCGAACTCCTTGCGGGAGAGCTCCTCGACGTTGACGTCCTTGAAGGTCAGCACGCGCACCGACTTCACGAAGCGGTCGGAGCGGTAGACGTCCCAGACCCACACGTCGCGCATGGTCAGCTCGAAGTAGAAGTCGTGCTCGGTGTCGCGGCGGACCAGGTCGACCTCGTTCGCCAGGTAGAACCGGCGCTCGGTCTCGACGACGTACGAGAACTGCGAGACGACGTCGCGGTACTCCCGGTACAGTGCCAGCTCGACCTCGCGGTCGTAGTCCTCGAATTCGTCCTCATCCATCGTTGGACAATCCTACGCCGAGCCGACGGGCCCGAGCGCCGGGAGCGGCTCCTCGACGCTCTCCCGCGACTTCGACAGCCAGGTCACCCGGTGGAGCGGGGACGGGCCGACCCGCTCGATCCCCGCCCAGTGCGCGGCGCTGCCGTAGCCCTTGTTGCTGTCCCAGGCGTAGTCGGCGAAGTCGTCGTGGTGGCGCACCATCTGACCGTCCCGGCCCACCTTCGCGAGCACGGAGGCGGCGGAGACGGCGGCGCAGTCGCGGTCGGCCTTCACGCGGGTGACGATCGTCAGCTCGGCCGCCCACTCGCCCAGCGCGGGCGTCAGCCAGTCGTGGGCGCCGTCGAGGAGGACGACGGCGGTGGCGAGGTCGACGCCCTGGTCGGCGAGGCGCTCGATGCCCCTCGACGCAGCGCGGCCGAGGCCCGCGATGATCCCGGTCTCGTCGATCTCGTCCGCCGAGGACTCGCCGATCGCCCAGGCCGAGACCCACTTCGCGACTCCCGGCAGGAGCGCCTCGCGGCGGGCGGGAGCGAGCATCTTGGAGTCGCGGAGCCCCTCGGGGAAGCGCCCGCAACGGCTGCCGATCGACACGACACCGACCGACACCGGGCCGGCGATAGCGCCGCGGCCGACCTCGTCGCAGCCGATGACCGTCTCGTAGCCCTGCCGGAAGAGGCGCCGCTCCTGCGTCAGCGTCGGCTCGGCGACGACCACCTAGCCCTGCCCGCTCTGCGCGTCGTCCGAGCCCTCCTCGGAGGCCTCGGTGTCGACTCCGCGGAACACCGACGGGTAGTCGTCGAGCCACGCCCACTGCTGCACGGGCCAGGTCACGAGGATCGCGCGGCCCACGACGTTGTCGATCGGCACGAAGCCGCCGCCCGGCTTGTCGGTGTTGTAGCGGGAGTCGGCGGAGTTGTAGCGGTTGTCGCCCATCACCCAGAGCGAGCCCTCGGGCACGACGACGTCGAAGGGGGTGGCCGAGACGGCCTGCACCCCGTCGGGCAGCTTCACGTAGGGCTCGTCGATCGGGTTGCCGTTGATCTCGACCTGGCCGAGCGGCGTGCAGCAGGTCACGTGGTCGCCGGGCAGGCCGATGACGCGCTTGATGAGGTGGTCGTTGCTGTCGGGAGCGGTGAGGCCGACGAGTGCGAGGGCGGAGTCGACCGCGGCCTGGAACGGCGGCACGGAGGGCTCGGAGCTCGGCGAGAGCCATCCGCCGGGATCGCGGAAGACGACGACGTCGCCGCGCGAGATCTTCACCACTCCGGGTACGAGCTCGTTCACGAGGATCCGGTCGTTCTCGACGAGCGTCTGCTCCATCGAGGAGGAGGGGATGTAGAAGGAGCGGATCAGGAAGGTCTTCACGAGGAAGGAGACGAGCACCGCGACCACGAAGATGATCAGCACGTCGCGGAGGAAGAGCAGGACTCCCCGGCGCTTGCGCGGGCGCTTCTCGGACGGATCCGCCGAGTGGCGGGCGTGGTCCTCGCCTCCGGGGAGGCGGACCGGGGCCGTGCTGTCTGTCATCGCTCACCGTCGCCCCTACTGTGCATCACCGGGTGGACTCCCCGGACGAATCGCCCCCGAGAAAGGGAGGAACCCCGGTCCATCATAGGTGGACCGGGGTTCCCGAGAAGTCGTGCGGATGCCGCTCAGGCGTCGCGCTTCTCCTTGATCTTCGCCTTCTTGCCGCGCAGGTTGCGCAGGTAGTAGAGCTTCGCGCGACGGACGTCACCGCGGGTGACGACCTCGATGTGGTCGATGACCGGCGAGTGCACGGGGAACGTGCGCTCGACGCCGACCTGGAAGCTCACCTTGCGGACGGTGAAGGTCTCGCGGACGCCCTCGTTGGAGCGGCCGATGACGACGCCCTGGAAGACCTGGATGCGCGAGCGGGAGCCCTCGACGATGTTGACGTGGACCTTGACGGTGTCGCCGGCGCGGAAGTCCGGGACATCGCTGCGGAGGGACGCCGCATCGACGGAATCGAGGATGTGCATGCTGTATCGCTCTCCGTGCCCGCCACAGGTCGAACACCGTTTCGTTGATGGAAGTCGGTCGTGCCCACGTCGTCGCGGCTCCCCTGTGGCAGAGCCTGCGCGAGGCACAAGCGCTCATTCTGCCATGCCGCGTCGATCCGAGTCAAAGCAGGCTCGTTAGGAGGGCAGAGTCATGAGGAGGGCAGAGTCGTCAGGAGGGCAGAGTCGTCAGGAGGGCAGAGTCGCCCGGAGGCCAGAGCTGCGCAGAGGGCGGATCCGTCGAGAGGGCCGAGCTGTGGAGCAGGGCGGGGCCTCGCAGGGGACAGCGCCTCTCGGGACGCCCGACCCTCAGAGGACGATGGTCTGCCCGTTCTGCGGGCGCTCCGGGTCGAAGCCCTCGCCGGCGACGGGGCGGTGAGCGCCCTCGGCCTGCACGGACGCCGCCTCCGAGAAGGCGAGGAGAGTGGCCCTCGCGTCGGCGAGGAACCGCCACGCCGAGTGCCAGAAGGCCGCCACTCCGAGGACCACCGAGAGCAGACCCAGCGCCCAGGCGCCGGGCGGGAAGAAGCCGAAGGCGATCAGGGAGAGGTGCCAGGCGCCGACCACGGCCACGTCGCCCCACGCGGGAGTGCGCGTGGGCCGAACGGTCACCCGGAATGCGACGATCGCGGCCACAGCCGCCAGCGCGACCGCCAGAATGGGGAGGGCGATCACCAGGCCGAGCACGGTCCAGCCGCTCGATCCTCCGAAGACCCCGTAGCCGAGGAGGATCCACAAGGGCAGCACGATCGCCGCCGGGAACTGCCAGGAACCGAATGCCCGTCGCGTGCGCATGCACCGACCGTACCCACCACCTCTGAGCGACGGCTCAGCGGACCCCGAGAGGATCAGGATGATCGAGCTACGCACCCCCGCCGAGATCGAGGAGATGCGTCCCGCCGGCCGCTTCGTCGGCGAGGTACTGAAGGCCACCTCCGCCGCCGCCGCGGTCGGCGTGAACCTGCTGGAGCTCGACCGGCTCGCCCACGACATGATCCGCACGGCCGGCGCCGAGTCCTGCTACATCGACTACCACCCCTCCTTCGGCGCCAGCCCCTTCGGCAAGGTCATCTGCACCTCCGTCAACGACGCGGTGCTGCACGGCCTGCCCTTCGACTACCGGCTGAAGGACGGCGACCTGCTGACCCTCGACTTCGCCGCCTCCGTGAACGGCTGGGTCGCCGACTCGGCCATCAGCGTCGTGGTCGGGACGCCGCGCGAGGAGGACCTCGCCCTCATCGACACCACCACCCGCGCGCTCGAGGCCGGCATCGCCGCCGCGCAGCCCGGGAAGAAGATCGGCGACATCTCCGCGGCCATCGCGGCCGTCGCACACGCCGAGGGCCTGTCCATCAACACCGACTTCGGCGGCCACGGCGTCGGCCGCACGATGCACGGCGATCCGCACATCCCCAACGACGGACGCGCCGGCCGCGGCTACCCGCTCCGCCCGGGCCTCGTCATCGCGATCGAGCCGTGGTTCCTGCAGACGACCGACGAGATCTACACGGACAAGGACGGCTGGACCCTCCGCAGCCGTGACGGCTCTCGCGGCGCCCACATGGAGCACACGATCGCCATCACCGAGACGGGGAACATCGTCCTCTCCGCGCGGGACTGACCGAATGATGGACAGTACAGCTATCCGATAGCGATACTGTCCACGTGAGAATCTCGGAGCTCAGCCGCAGCAGCGGCGTCAGCCTGCCCACGATCAAGTACTACATCCGGGAGGGGCTGCTGCCGCCGGGCGACGCCGCCGGCCCCCAGCGGGCGGAGTACGGGGACGCCCATGTCGCCCGCCTGACGCTGCTCCGGGCGCTCATCGAGAGCGGCGGCGTCGGCATCGCCGGCGCGAAGCGGATCACGGCCGCGCTCGACGCGGGCGTCGGTCCGACAGCAGCGTTCGAGGTGGCGCAGGACGTGGTCTCCGTGAGCACCGACTCGACCGCGTCCGCCACCGAGGCGTCGACGCGGCGGATCGCCGAGGCCGCGGGCTCCGACCACTGCGGCCACCCTGCCGTCGCGACGGCGGCACGGGCGCTCGACGCGCTCGAGCTCTCCACCGGACCGATGAGCGCCGGCTGGCTCGAGGCCTACGCCCGCGCCGCCGCCCTCGTCGCCTCCGCCGACCTCGACGAACTGCAGGCCCGTGAGAGCGTGAGCGAGCAGGCTGCCGTCGCCGCCGTCGGCACCGCGCTCGGAGACGTGGTGCTGCAGTCGCTCCGGCGCGTCGCCCAGGCGCGCGAGACGCAGAGCCGCTTCGGCTCGACGGAGGTGCCCCGATGAGCGCCGCGACCGAGACGCCCGCGCGCACGGCCTCAGCTGCTCCGCACCGGCCGCTCCTGGTGCTCGCTGGCGCGATGGCGGTCGGCGCCCTCCTCTGCGCGATCGCGCTGGTCGTCGATCCCCGCGAGCTCGGCGGACAGCCGCTCTGGGGCAAGCCGCTGAAGTTCTGCCTCTCGATCGCGCTGTACGCCGTGACGCTCGCCTGGCTGATCGGGCTCGTGCCCCGCCGGCGCCGCCTCGCCCGAGCGCTGGGCACGGTCGCGGCGGTCGGTCTGGCGGTCGAGATGGTCGTGATCGGAGGCGCCGCCCTGGTCGGCGAGCGCAGCCACTTCGACGTCTCCACTCCCCTGCACGCCGCGCTCTGGGCCTCGATGGCCGTCTCGATCATGGTGGTCTGGCTGGCGACGCTGGTCCTCGCCGCCCTCCTGGCGCGGGTGCCGCTCGGCGACCCTGCGCTGACGCTCGCCGTCCGCGCCGGACTCGTGATCGGGCTCGTCGGGATGGCCCTCGCGTTCCTGATGACGGGGCCCTCGCCCGGCCAGATCAGCGACTACCAGGGCGTCGTCGGTGCGCACGCCGTCGGAGTCGCGGACGGCGGACCCGGCCTCCCCCTCCTGGGCTGGAGCACCACGGGGGGCGATCTGCGCATCCCGCACTTCGTCGGGATGCACGCTCTGCAGGGGCTCCCGCTGCTCGCGCTGCTGCTCGGAGGGCTGGCAGCCCGGATCCCCGTCCTGCGCCCCGGATCCACCCGGCTGCGGCTCGTCGCGCTGGCCTCGGCGGGCTGGGCGGCCGCGGTCGCCCTCACCTGCTGGCAGGCGCTGCGCGGTCAGGCGCTGACCGCACCGGACGCGCTGACCCTCGCCGTCGCTACTGTGGCCGTGGTCGCCCTCGCCGGAGGGACGATCCTCACCCTCGCACGAACGGAGGCCCGCGCATGAGCCGGCTGCACCGCGGCTGGACGCCGCTCGGGATCGTCTACCTCGTCCTCGCCCTCGCCGGGCTGATCGGGACCTGGACCTGGAACGTGAGGGCTATGCAGGAGGGCGCGGACCTACTCGCCGGCCTCGCCGCAGGCGGGCCGTGGGTGTCGTCGTTCTCGACCGACCTGCTGGTCGTCGCGATCGCGGCCGTCGCCTTCATGGTGGTGGAGGGCCGCCGGATCGGGATGCGCCGCGTGTGGATCCTGGTGCTGCTCGCGCCGCTCATCGCCCTCGCGTTCGCGTTCCCCCTCTTCCTCGCCCTCCGCGACCGGCACCTGGCCCTCGCGGCCCGGTGACCGTGCGGCGAGGGGCTAGGGAAGCAGTTCGGGGCGGACGCGGCGCGTGCGCTCGACGCTCTGCTCGTGGCGCCAGGCGGCGATCGCCCCGTGGTTGCCGCTGAGGAGCACCGGAGGGACGTCGAGGCCGCGCCAGGAGGCCGGCTTGGTGTAGCTCGGGTACTCGAGCAGCCCGTCGGAGTGGCTCTCCTCGACCAGGCTCGCCGGATTGCCGACCACGCCCGGGACCAGGCGTCCGACGGCCTCGATCATCGCCATCACGGCGACCTCTCCTCCGTTGAGGACGTAGTCGCCGAGGCTGATCAGCCGGACCCGCGCGCGCTCGGCGGTGTGGTCCACGACGCGCTGGTCGATGCCCTCGTAGCGGCCGCAGCCGAAGACGAGGGTGGACTCCTCCGCGAGCTCGCGGGCGGTCGCCTGGGTGAACAGCTCGCCCGCGGGCGACGGGAAGATCACGACGGGGTCGTCCGCGCCGTCGAGGATCGTGTCGAGCGCCTCGCCCCACGGCTCCGGTCGCATCACCATGCCGGCGCCGCCGCCGTAGGGCGTGTCGTCGACGGTGCGGTGGCGGTCGTGGGTGAAGTCCCGCAGGTCGTGCACGCCGAGCTCGATCAGCCCGCTCTGCCGAGCACGGCCGAGCAGGCTGATGTCGAGCACGCCGAAGAACTCCGGGAAGATCGTGACGATGTCGATCCTCACGACCGGGGCTCCTCCTCGGAGGCGGCGTCGGAGGCGGCCGAGGTCTCGTCGTCGGCGGGCTCCTCGAGAGCGGCGTCCGCGTCAGCGGACGCGTCCGGCGCGTCGGCGTCCGCAGGCGCGCTCAGCGCCGGGTCCGCGAGGTCGACACCGCTGAGGTCGACCGCGGCGGGCTCCTCCTCGGGGGCCTCCTCGAACAGGCCGATCGGAGGCGTGACCGTGACGATCCCGGCCGCGGCGTCGACGGAGGGGACGATCGCGTTCACGAACGGCACCATCACCTCGCCGGAGGGGGTGCCGACGATGAGCAGGTCCTGCGCGGGGAAGTGGTCGACGCGGCGGACGGTGCCGACCTCGACGCCGTCGCGGACGACCTTCATGCCGACCAGCTGGTAGTCGTACCAGGAGTCGTCCTCGCCCGGCTGGGTCTGCACCTCCTCGTCGATCCAGAGGATCGCCTTCAGGAGGGTCTCAGCGGCGTTGCGGTCGTCGACGCCTCGGAAGAATGCGACGGGGTGGCTGTTGTACCAGCGAAGCTCGACGAGCTCGAGCTTCTTGCCGTGCCACTCGGAGGTGCGCGGGACCTGCAGCGTGAACGTGGATCCGGGGGTGAAGCGCTTGTCGGGCTCGTCCGTGTAGAGCTCGAGCTTGATGGCGCCCTTGAGCCCGTGTGCCTTGGTGAGTCGGGCGACGCGGAGCTGCGTCGTGCCCGGTCCGGTGACCGACACCTCTACTTATCGGTGTCGACGACGTCGACGCGCACGCGGCGCCCGTCGGCGAGCGCGGCGACGAGAGTGCGGACGGCCTTGGCGGTGCGACCGGAGCGTCCGATCACGCGGCCGAGGTCCTCGGGGTGCACGCGCACCTCGAGGACCTCTCCGCGCGGGGAGCTCGTGGCCACGACACTGACCTCATCGGGGTTCTCGACGATCCCCTTGACGAGGTGTTCGACGGCGGGAGCGAGCACTGACTACGCCTCGGTGGAGGTCTCGTCGGCGGTGTCCTCGACCGGGGCGGCCTTGGCCGGAGCCTCGGACTTCGGCTTGAGGACGGGCTTCTTCTTCGCGTCGACGACGAACGGAGCCTTGGGCTCCTTCACCTGGACGGTGCTGACGGCGTCGGCGTCGCCCTTGAAGCGGCCCCAGTCGCCGGTCAGCTTGAGGATCGCGGCGACCTGCTCGGTCGGCTGCGCGCCGACTCCGAGCCAGTACTGCGCGCGCTCCGAGTCGACCTGGATGAACGAGGGCTGCTCGGTCGGGTGGTACTTGCCGATCTCCTCGATCACGCGGCCGTCGCGCTTGGTGCGCGAGTCGGCGACGACGATGCGGTAGTAGGGCGCCCGGATCTTGCCGAGGCGCTTCAGACGAATCTTGACAGCCACAATTCTCCTGTGTGGTCGTTGACCGGTGTCCGGTCGATGATGGATGAACTGAGCCGTGAGCGTGGGGGCACACCCGGCGGAAGCTCGAGGGGGTTTCGTCGGCGGTGAGTAGAGGGTCGACCGCCTCGGACCCGACGGATCATTCTGCCAGAAAAACCGCCCCGGTGCGGGCCCGGCACGCCGCCGACCAGCGGCACCCTCGCGGGAGCGGGCCGCGCGGGACCCCGAAGGCCGCCGCCGGGGCTCTGCGTCCGCCCCGGCCGCAGGTGGCAGGATGGCGAGGCGCGTCCCGATCGGCGGACGCCCGGATCCGATGAGGACCACGCCATGGAGATCAGCTTCGCCGCATCAGACCGCTCCACGCTCGGGATTGAGTGGGAGGTCGCGATCGTCGACCGGCAGACGGGCGATCTCGCCAACGTCGCCGATGTGGTGCTGGAGGCGCTCCGCAGCGACGACGGCGCCCCGCACGCGCACATCACCGGCGAGCTCCTGCGCAACACGGTCGAGCTGGTCTCCGGCGTGCACACCTCCGTCCGCGACGCGGTCGCCGACCTGCAGGATCAGCTGCGGCAGGTGCGCGAGATCACCGACCCCATGGGACTCGACCTCGTGTGCTCGGGCACGCACCCGTTCGCGCAGTGGTTCGACCAGGCCATCACGGACAAGGAGCGGTACCACCGCCTGATCGACCGGACCCAGTGGTGGGGCCGGAACATGATGATCTGGGGCATCCACGTGCACGTCGGCATCGAGCACCGCGACAAGGTGCTGCCGATCCTCAACTCCCTGCTCGACTACTACCCGCACCTGCAGGCGCTCTCGGCGTCGAGCCCGTTCTGGGGCGGAGTCGACACGGGCTACGCCTCGAACCGCGCGCTGATGTTCCAGCAGCTGCCGACGGCGGGCCTGCCTCCGCAGTTCGGTGCCTGGGCGAACTACGAGGAGTACGTCGACGACATGATGCGCACCGGCGTCATCGACGACCACACGGAGGTCCGCTGGGACATCCGCCCCTCGCCGCAGTGGGGCACTCTCGAGATGCGCGCGTGCGACGGCCTCTCCTCCGCGGAGGAGATCGGAGCGGTCGCCGCGCTGATCCAGTGCCTCGTCGAGCACCTCTCGTCGCGGCTGGACGCGGGCGAGGACCTTCCGACGATGCAGCCCTGGTACGTGCGCGAGAACAAGTGGCGCGCGGCCCGCTACGGACTCGACGCCGAGATCATCCTCGACGCCGCCGGAGCGGAGCGGCTGGTCACCGACGACATCCGGGACCTGCTCGTCACCCTCGCACCGGTCGCCGAGCGTCTCGACTGCGTGAAGGAGCTCGGCGACGTCGAGCTGATCCTGGTCGCGGGAGCGAGCTACCAGCGCCAGCTGCGGACGGCCGCGGCGAACGACGGCGACCTGAAGGCGGTGGTCCGGGCACTCGCGGGCGAGCTGCGCGACGGGCTCCGGGATCCCCGCTCATGACGCGTCCCGCCCTCCTCGCCGCAGCCGCGATCGGCGCACTGGCCCTCGGTCTCGCCGGCTGCTCGTCCTCGACGACGACCGGCCCGGCGACCGCGTCCCCCGCCGGCACCGCCACTCCCCTCCCGACCGTCACCGCCGATCCGCTGCCGCTCTCGATCGGCGGCTCTCTTCCCGTCGGCTCCCGGGTGACGATCGTCGGCGACAGCATCGTGCGCGGTCTGACGGTCGACCCGGAGCAGGCCTGGCCCGCACTCGTCGGCGACGACCTCGGCTGGGAGGTCACGAACCTGGGCTGCGACGGCGGCGGCTTCATCGAGCCGGGCGACTGCGGCGTCGCGATCGGCGACCGCGCGGAGGAGATCGCCGACACTCGGCCCGACGCGATCGTGCTGATCGCCAGCAGCAATGATCTCGGCTGGGATCCGGAGGACGTGGACGCCGCGATCGGGCCGGCAGTGGACGCGATCGTGTCCGCCTCGCCCTCGGCCCGGCTCATCGCGCTCGACTCGGTCTGGGGCCCCGACCCGCGCCCCTCCGATCTCGACGACTACGACGCGGCGCTGGTCGAGGCCGTGACGGCCGCCGGCGGCGGTGCGCTCGAGTACCCGGACCCCCTCCGCGAGGACGGGCTGCTCGGCGAGGACGGCGTGCATCCCACCGTCGAGGGCCAGCGCGCCCTGGCTGACGCGTTCGAGGTGGCGGCCGAGAAGTCCGGCCTCGCCCGGGCGGTGCCGACCTGCCAGAAGGCGACGGACGCGCCGGCGGCCTGACTCCGACGCGGGGCGCCGCCCTGACGGCGCCCCACCGGGTCAGCGCGCGGTGCTGTTCCGGCCGTCGCGCCAGCCGAGCAGGTCGCGCACGGGCGCGAGGTCGATGTCCGGACCGGTGATGCCGAGCGTGAACAGGCGGGCGCCCAGGTCGTACTGCTGGTCGAGCACGTCGAAGGAGGCGTCGCCGACACCGCCGCGCACGCTCGCGCCGGTCGAGATCTCGATCGCGGCCGGGTCGCGGTCGACGCGGCCGCACCACTCCGAGAGCACGCCGAGCTTGCGCTCGAGCGTCGGGACGTCCGAGAAGCTGTGCCAGATGTCGGCGTGCTCGGCGACGATCCGCAGCGTCTTCTTCTCGCCGCCGCCGCCGATCATCACCGGGATGTCGCGGGTGGGCGCCGGGTTGAGCATCGACCACCGGCTGCGGATGCGCGGCATCGCCTCGGAGAGCTCGTCGAGGCGGGAGCCGGGAGTGCCGAACTCGTAGCCGTACTCCTCGTAGTCGCGCTCGAACCAGCCCGAGCCGATGCCGAAGATCAGACGGCCCTCGGCGCCCTTGGCGCTGATGTGGTCGACCGTACGCGCCATGTCGGCGAGGAGGTCGGGGTTCCGGTAGCTGTTGCAGGTGACCAGCGGGCCGAACTCGATGCGGCTGGTCTGCTCGGCCCAGGCCGCGAGCATGCTCCAGCCCTCGAAGTGCAGGCCGTTCGGCTCTCCCGAGAGCGGGAAGAAGTGGTCCCAGTTGAAGGCGATGTCGACGCCGAGGTCCTCGAGCTCGGCGAGCGTGTCGCGGATGACCTCGTAGGGGACGTGCTGCGGTGCGATCTGGACGCCGATGCGGACGGGGCGCGCGTGTGCGGTTGTCATGCCCTCACGCTAGCGAGCGGTGCGCCTCACGGGGATCCCCGCTGCGGCCCCCGGAGGGACGGCGCGCTACTCCCCCGCCGGGTCCGGCGACGCCGAGGGCGCCTCGTCGCTCGTGGAGCGGGCGAGCTTGACGACGGTGGCCCCCTCGTCGTCGAACAGGCGGAGCCGTCCGCCGTCGATCGAGGCCATCGCCGCCTCCGAGAAGATCATCGGCAGTGCGACGCCGTCGCAGGCGATCAGCGTGCTCGGCCCGGCCGAGACGGTGAGGGCGCCCTCCTGGTCGATCGACCACTCGCCCTGCGCGCCGTTGCAGCCGTCGGAGCCCGTCCAGGTCCCGTCCTCCGCGATCAGGAGGAACGGAACGTCGGGCGCGTCGTAGGAGACGCCCGTCACCCAGCGGCCGACCAGGTCCTCCGGGGAGGGCGCCGTCATCGCGGCGACCCCGGAGCCCTCGGCGCAGCCGGTGAGCCCGAGCACGGCCGCGAGGACGAGGATCCCGCCCGCGCGTCCGGCCGCGACCCGCCTCATCGCCCGAGGAGCTTCTGCAGCTGCTCGAGCTCCTCCGGCGTGGGCTGGGCGCCCTTGCCGGCGCCGCCGCCCAGGCCGAAGCCGGAGCCGCCCGCATCGCCCGGGCGGGGCCCGGAGGTGATCGCCGCGTTCTCGGCCGCGCGCTTCGCGGGGTTGCCGGACTTGCTGCTCTTCTTCTTCTGCGGCTTCGGGCGGCCCTGGTAGCCGGCGCCGGGCACCGGGCCCATCCCGGGGACCGAGGGCATGCCGCCCTTGGCGACCGTCTTCATCATCTTGGCGGCCTGCTCGAAGCGCTGGACGAGCTGGTTGACGTCCGTGACCGTCATGCCGGAGCCGCGGGCGATGCGCAGGCGCCGCGAGCCGTTGAGCAGCTTCGGGTTGACCCGCTCCGCCTTCGTCATCGACTGGATGATCGCCTCGGTGCGCACGATCTCGCGCTCGTCGAACTGGTCGAGCTGCTCTCGCATGCCCTTCGCGCCGGGCAGCATGCCGATCATCTTCTTGATCGAGCCCATGTTGCGCAGCTGCTGCATCTGGCCGAGGAAGTCGTCGAGGGTGAACGTGTCCCCCATGATCTTCTCGGCGATCTTGCGCGCCTCGTCCTCGTCGAACGCGGACTGGGCCTGCTCGATGAGCGTCAGCACGTCGCCGAGGTCGAGGATGCGGCTCGCCATGCGGTCGGGGTGGAACTGCTCGAAGTCGTCGAGCGACTCACCCGTGGAGGCGAAGAGGATCGGGCGGCCGGTGAGCGAGGCGACCGAGAGCGCCGCGCCTCCGCGGGCGTCGCCGTCGAGCTTGGAGAGGACGACGCCGGTGAAGTCGACGCCCTCCTGGAAGGCCTTGGCGGTCGCGACCGCGTCCTGGCCGATCATCGCGTCGATGACGAACAGGACCTCGTCGGGGTTCGTGACGCGGCGGATGTCGGCGGCCTGCTTCATCATGTCGGCGTCGACGCCGAGGCGTCCGGCCGTGTCGATGATGACCGTGTCGTACTGCTTGTCGGTCGCGAAGCGGATCGCGTTCTGGGCGACCTTGACCGGGTTGCCGACGCCGTTGCCCGGCTCCGGCGCGTAGACCGCGACTCCGGCCTGCTCGCCGACGACCTGCAGCTGCTGAACGGCGTTGGGGCGCTGGAGGTCGGCCGCGACGAGCAGCGGGGTGTGGCCGTCCTTGCCGAGGTACTTGCCGAGCTTGCCCGCGAGGGTCGTCTTGCCCGCGCCCTGGAGGCCGGCGAGCATGATGACGGTCGGCGGGCGCTTGGCGAACTCGAGCCGGCGCGACTGTCCGCCGAGGATCGCGACGAGCTCCTCGTTGACGATCTGGACGACCTGCTGGGCCGGGTTGAGCGCCTTGTTGACCTCGTCGCCGAGGGCGCGCTCGCGCACCTTGCCGGTGAACTCCTTCACGACCTCCAGCGCCACGTCGGCGTCGAGGAGGGCCCGCCGGATCTCGCGGACGGTGCCGTCGACGTCCGACGCGGAGAGCTTGCCCTTCGTGCGGAGGTTCTTGAAGGTCTCGACGAGTCGATCGGAGAGGGTGCCGAAAGTAGCCATGATGCCCGGAATTCTACCGGAGGCCCGGAGGGTCGGCGGGCGCGGCCGCCGATCGGCTCGCGATCGACGCGATCACCGCGGAGCGGATTAACTGGTCCGGGTCCAAGAACAGGGTTAGGGTGGCCCGGTGATCGAGACACTGGTGGCGGGCGACTCCGCGGACCCCCTGGACTACTCCGACGGCTGGGAGCTGCAGCGCCGCCTGCACGCCGAGGTGGTGGCGGGCTCGAGGCCGGACACCCTCGTGCTCTGCGAGCACTCCTCCGTCTACACCGCCGGCAAGCGCACCGAGGCGCACGAGCGCCCGGACGACGGCTCGCCCGTGGTCGACGTCGACCGCGGAGGGCGGATCACCTGGCACGGCCCGGGCCAGCTCGTCGGCTACCCGATCGTGCGGCTCGGCGAGCCCGTCGACGTGGTCGCCTACGTCCGCTCGCTGGAGGGCGTGCTGATCGCCGCTCTCGACGACCTGGGCGTGCAGGGGCGGCGCGTCGACGGGCGCTCGGGAGTGTGGATCCCGAGGGACGGCGGTGCCGACAAGATCGCCGCGATCGGCATCCGCGTCGCCTCGGGCGTGACGATGCACGGCTTCGCCCTCAACGTCTCGAACAGCCTCGAGCCCTACGCCCGCATCGTCGCCTGCGGCATCGCCGACGCCGGAGTGACCACGCTCGAGCGCGAGCGCGGCGAGGCTCCGCCCATGGAGGCGGTGCGGGCGCGGGTGGCGGCGCGCTTCTCGGAGGCGGCCCCCGCCTTCTCCGCCCGCATCGAGGAGGTCGCCGCGTGAGCGCCGAGGCCGGCGGCCGCAAGCTCCTGCGGCTGGAGATCCGCAACGCCGAGACGCCGATCGAGCGCAAGCCCGAGTGGATCCGCACGAAGGCCTCGATGGGCCCGGAGTACCTGCAGCTGCAGTCGCTGGTGAAGAGCGAGGAGCTGCACACCGTCTGCCAGGAGGCGGGCTGCCCCAACATCTTCGAGTGCTGGGAGGACCGCGAGGCGACCTTCCTCATCGGGGGCGCCCAGTGCACCCGCCGCTGCGACTTCTGCCAGATCGACACCGGGAAGCCCGCGGACTACGACGCGGACGAGCCCCGGCGCGTCGGCGAGTCCGTGGCGCGGATGAACCTCCGCTACGCGACCGTCACCGGAGTCGCCCGCGACGACCTGCCGGACGAGGGCTCCTGGCTCTACGCCGAGACCATCCGCCAGATCCACGCCCAGGCTCCGGGCACGGGGGTCGAGATCCTGGTCCCGGACTTCACGGGCCGCGCCGAGCACCTGCAGAGGGTGTTCGACGCGGAGCCGGAGGTGTTCGCCCACAACGTCGAGACGGTGCCGCGGATCTTCAAGCGCATCCGGCCGGCCTTCCGCTACGAGCGCTCGCTCGACGTGCTCACCCAGGGCCGGGAGGCGGGGCTGATCACGAAGTCGAACCTCATCCTCGGCATGGGCGAGGAGCGGGAGGAGATCTCGCAGGCGCTGCAGGACCTCCACGACGCCGGCACCGACATCGTGACCATCACGCAGTACCTCCGCCCGACGCCGCGGCATCTGCCGGTGGACCGCTGGGTGCACCCGGAGGAGTTCGTGGCGATCAAGGAGGAGGCCGAGGACATCGGCTTCCTCGGCGTCCTCGCCGGGCCCCTGGTCCGCTCCTCCTACCGGGCCGGCCGGCTCTGGGCGCGCTCGATGGAGTCGAAGGGGCTGCCGGTCCCGGAGCACCTGCGCCACCTCGCCGACGCGGCACTGGGCTTCTCGCAGGCCGTGTAGCCCGCCACCGGGACGGCGCCGGCGCGTCGTCCCGGGCGGGGCCGCTCAGCTGACGAGCTGCTGGGCGAAGACGTGCGGGGTGAAGCCGGTGAGGTCGCCGATGCCCTCGCCCTGGCCGACGAGCTTGATCGGGATGCCGGTGCGCTCCTGGACCGCGAGGACGAAGCCGCCCTTCGCGGAGCCGTCGAGCTTGGTGATGACCAGGCCGGTGACGCCCGCGTGCTCGATGAACGCCTCGGCCTGGCTCAGCCCGTTCTGACCGGTCGTCGCGTCGAGCACGAGCAGGATCTCGGAGATCGGGGCCTGCTTCTCGATGACGCGCTTGATCTTCGTGAGCTCGTCCATCAGCCCGCCCTTGGTGTGCAGGCGGCCGGCCGTGTCGATGATGACCATCTCGACGCCGGTGTCCTTCGCGAACTGCACGGTCTGGAAGGCGACGGACGCCGGATCCTGGCGCTCCTGCTGCGGGCGGACGATCTGGGCGTCGGCGCGCTGCGCCCAGGTGGCGAGCTGGTCGACCGCCGCCGCGCGGAAGGTGTCGGCCGCGCCGACCACGACGCTCCGGCCGTAGTTGCGGAGGAACTTGGCGAACTTGCCGATGGTCGTGGTCTTGCCGACGCCGTTCACGCCGACCACGAGGATCACGGCGGGGCGCTCGCTGAGCTTGAGGGTGGTGTCGTACTTCGACAGGCGCTCCTCGAGGGACTCGCGGAGCATCCGCTGGAGGTCGCGCGGGTCGGTGGTGGAGTATCGGGCCACCTTGGCGCGGAGGTCGTCGACGATCTCCTCCGTGATGTCGGGGCCGAAGTCGGCGGTGATCAGCGCCGTCTCGAGGTCGTCCCAGGTCTGGTCGTCGATCGTGCGCTTCTCGAACAGGCCGCGCAGTGCGCGGCCGAGCGACCAGGAGGTGCGTTCTGCCATGGGTCCAGGCTACCGGCGGGCGCGCCTCCGAGCGGTCGGGGAGGCGGGTTCAGGCCGGGGGCGCGGCGACGCGCTGGCCGACGACGGCCGAGACGCCGTCCTGCCGCATCGACACGCCGTAGAGGGCGTCCGCGATCTCCATGGTCCGCTTCTGGTGGGTGATGACGATCAGCTGGCTCGAGGTGCGCAGGTCCTCGAAGATGCTGAGCAGTCGGCCGAGATTCGCGTCGTCGAGAGCGGCCTCCACCTCGTCCATGATGTAGAAGGGGCTCGGCCGCGACTTGAAGATGGCGACCATGAACGCCACGGCCGCGAGCGAGCGCTCCCCTCCGGAGAGGAGCGACAGCCGCTCGATCTTCTTGCCGGCCGGCCGCACCGCGACCTCGATGCCGGTGGTGAGCAGGTTCTCCGGGTCGGTCAGGCGGATGCTGCCGGTGCCGCCGGGGAAGAGGACGGGGAACACGTCCGCGAACGCCGCCTGCGTGTCGTCGAACGCGGAGGCGAACACGGTCTGCATCGTCTCGTCGAGCTCCTCGATGATGGTGAGCAGGTCGCGCCGGGTCCCGGTGAGGTCGGCCAGCTGCTCTGTCAGGAACGCGTGCCGCTGCTCCAGCGCGGCGAACTCCTCCAGCGCGAGCGGATTGACGCGGCCCAGCTGCCCGAGCTGCTTCTCGGCCTTCTCGAGGCGGCGGCGCTGCTCCTCGCGGACGTAGGGCCGCGGCTCCTGCTCCTCGTCCGTCTCGTCGGGGACGCCGACTCCGGGACCGTACTCCTCCACCAGCACGTCCTCGGCGAGCCCGAGCTCGGACGCGGCGCGCTCGAGCAGACCGGTGAGCTGCAGCCTCTTCTCGTAGATCTGCAGCTCGAGGCCGTGGACGCTCTCGGTGACGGACTGGAGCCGGTCGCGCACGCTCCCCTCCTCGCGGCGGAGCCCCTGCAGCTCGGCGTTCTGCTGCGAGCGCACCGCCTCGGCCGCGACGAGCTCGGCCCGGGCCTGCTGGACGGAGCGGTCGACGGAGGCGAGGACGGCGGGGAGCGCGGCGGTCACCTCGGCCGCGGCGTCGCGCTGGCGACGGCGGATCACGGCGCGGCGCGCGGCCTCGTCGGCGGCGGCGCGGTCGGCGGCCAGCTGGCGGGCCAGCGCCTCCCCGCGGGACTGCTCCGCCCGCACCCGCTCCTTGGCGGTCTCGACGCCGAGCCGCGCCTCGATCTCGCGCTCGCGTGCGGTGTCGACGTCGCGCTGCAGACCGTCGCGGGCGCTCGCGTCGAGCACCGGCCGAGGCCGGGCGCGCGCGGCGTCGAGCGCCGACCTCGCCTCCTGGGCCGCGCGCTCGGCGTCGCCGACCCGGTCCGAGGCGACGGCCAGCGCCCTCGAGCCCCGGCCGTGCTCGGCGGTGGCCGCCTCGAGCTGGGCGCGCACGCCGCCGAGCCGCTCGGTGTGGGCGGCACGGGCGGCGTCGTGCTCGCGGAGGGCCGAGAGCGCGCTCGCGGCCTGCTCCTTCGCGCCGCGGAGCGCACCGGTCTGCTCGGCGAGCTCGAAGCGGAGCCGGTCGATCCCACCCTCGACCTCCTCCAGCCGGGCGGCGGCCGAGTCGCGCTCGGAGACGAGCTCGATCCGGCTGCGCTGCCCGCCGGAGCCGGCGCTCTGCACGGCGTCGGAGACGGTCGCGCCGTCGCGGGTGACCAGGACGGTGCCCGGATCGATGCGCTCCCTCAGGCGCCGCGCCGCGGCGAGGTCCTCGACCACGAGCACGCGCTCGAGGAGCGAGAGGACCCCGGCCGGCGCCGTGACGAGGTCGCCCGCGCGTTCCGCCCCCTCGGGAACGGTGAGAGCGACGTGCGGCCGGGCGGCGTCGGCGACCAGCAGCTCGACGCGTCCGAGGTCGCGCTCCAGCGCGGCGTCCAGTGCCGCGTCGGCCCGGGCGGTCGACTCGACCAGCACGGCGTCGGCGACCGCGCCGAGGGCGGCGGCGATCGCGGCCTCGGAGCCCGGCCGCACCTGGATCCGCTCGGCGACCCGGCCGCGCACCCCCTCGATCCGGGCGGCGATCAGCTCGGCCGAGCCGTCCGAGACGTCGAGGGCCAGCGACAGGGCACCCGTGCGGGCGGCCAGCGCCTCGCGCTCGCGCTCCAGGGCGTGCAGCTCCTCGCGCAGCCGCTCGATCCCGCCCTCGGCGGCCGAGACCGCGGACTGGGCGAGCTCGTAGCCCTCATCGAGGCCGCCGTCGGGGCCGCGGCCCGCGTCGTCCAGCTCGGCCTCCAGAGCGTCGAGCGCCCGCCGCGCCGCCTCCTTCCGCCGGTCGGCCGCGTCGAGGGTGTTCTGCGCGCGCAGGACCTCGCCCCGGACGGACGCGAGACGGGAGGCGGCGGTGTCGGCCTGCCCCGAGAGGGTGGAGAGCTCGAGGTCGTAGCGCGAGACGAGGGCCGCCTGCGCGGCGATCTCCTCGTCGACCGCGTCGAGGGCGGAGCGGGCGGCGACGGTCGTGCGCTGCGCCTGGACCCACGCCGTCTCCGCGTCGAGGACGGCCTGCCGCAGGCGCTCCAGCTCGACCCGCGCCTCCTCCACCTGCGCCGGCGTCACGCGCGGCTGGATCTGCGGCTGCTCGGACTCGAGCTCGAGCATCGCGAGCCGCTGCCCGGCGAGGGCCGAGAGGTTGCGCAGCCGCTCCTGCACCGACTCCAGCTCGAACGAGGTGCGCCGGGCGTCGTCGACCGCGTCGCCGACCGCCTCCGCCTCGATCCGCGCTCGCCGGAGCGTCGCCTGCTCGAGCCGCTGCTGCAGGACCACCCGCTCGCTGTGCCGCTCGCTCTCGGTGCGGGCGAAGCCGTCCAGAGCGGTCCGGAGCGCGACCACGTCGTCCGCGAGCAGGCGCGCCCGGGCGTCGCGCACCACGGCGGCGATCGTCTGCGCCTGCCGTGCGACCTCGGCCTGGCGCCCGAGGGGCTTGAGCTGGCGCCGGATCTCGCCCGCGAGGTCGGAGAGGCGGGTCAGGTTCGCCTGCATCGCCTCGAGCTTGCGGAGCGTCTTCTCCTTGCGGCGGCGGTGCTTGAGGATCCCGGCGGCCTCCTCGATGAACCCGCGCCGCTCCTCGGGGGTCGCGTGCAGCACGGCGTCGAGCTGTCCCTGCCCCACGATGACGTGCATCTCGCGCCCGAGACCGGAGTCGCTCAGAAGCTCCTGCACGTCGAGCAGCCGGCAGCCGCGTCCGTTGATCGCGTACTCGCTGCCGCCGTTGCGGAAGAGGGTCCGGGTGATCGTCACCTCGGTGTACTCGATCGGCAGGGCGCCGTCCGAGTTGTCGATGGTGAGCGCGACCTCGGCGCGGCCGAGGGGTCCGCGGGTGGAGGTGCCCGCGAAGATGACGTCCTCCATCTTGCCGCCGCGGAGCGTCTTCGCCCCCTGCTCCCCCATCACCCAGGCGAGCGCGTCGACGACGTTGCTCTTGCCCGAGCCGTTGGGGCCGACGACGCAGGTGACCCCCGGCTCGAAGGCGAACGTGGTCGGCTGAGCGAAGGACTTGAACCCCTTGAGGGTCAGGCTCTTCAGGTACACCCGGCCGCCTCGCTCCCGTCCACAACGCCTCCACGGTAGCCGACGGCCGCGGCCGGGCCGGGAGGCGGAGCCCCGACCGGCCGACGGACCGCCGCGATCCCGCACCGGAACAGGCGCAGGAGGCCGCCGCGGGCGCCGGGACGTGCACACTGGGGTGGTGAACCGCACCTCCGACCCGGCGCTCCGGATCCGCGAGCTCGCGATCCCCGAGGCCGTGGGCGCCGACGGCTGGAGCGACTTCCTCGCCCTGACCGCGATCGGCGATGCGGTGGGGACCGCCCCGGACTGCCGGGCCGTCTACACCTGGAACGCCGAGGAGAACCGACCGATGCTCGCCGTGAACGAGGCCGTCGGCTTCACCCCCGTCGCCCACGAGGGCCAGTGGAGGAAGGAGCTCTCATGACCCCGCTCGTCGAGCCCGGACCGCCGCTGACCGCCGCCGAGCGCGAGCGGTTCGCCCGGCAGATCCGCCTGGCGCCCCTCGGGGAGCTCGGACAGCGGCGCCTCCGGAACGCGCGCGTGCTGATCCTCGGCGCGGGCGGCATCGGCTCGCCGGTGATCACGGCGCTCGCCGCGGCCGGGATCGGGCGGCTCGGCATCGTGGACGGCGACGTCGTCGAGCTCTCGAACCTGGCGCGGCAGACGGCGCACGACGACTCCTCGGTGGGCCGGTCGAAGGCGGAGTCGGCGGCGGCGACCGCGCGGCGGCTCTCCCCCGGCATCGACGCCCGGGCCTTCCCGGTGTCGCTGACCTCGGCCAACGTCGACGCCCTGGTGGCGGGCTGGGACGTCGTGGTCGACGGCTTCGACACCTTCGGCGCGCGCTACCTCGCCTCGGACGCGACGACGCGCGCCGGGATCCCGCACGTGTGGGGATCGGCACTCGGCTTCGACGGGCAGCTCTCGACCTTCTGGGCCGGCGCCCCGGGCGGAGGGGTGACCCTGCGCGCGCTGCACCCCGAGGCCGAGGACGCGGGCGACAGCTGCTCGACGGTGGGCGTGCTGGGCGCGCTCTGCGCGCTGATCGGCTCGGCCATGGCGGCCGAGGTCGTCAAGCTCGTGACCGGGGCGGGCGAGCCGCTGTTCGGTCGCGTGCTCGTGCACGACGCTCTCGACTCCTCCTGGGCCGAGCTCCCTCTCGAGCGGCGGGTGCCGCCGGTCCCGGAGCGGCGGGCCGCGGCGGGCTCGATCACGGCGGCCGAGCTGCGGGAGCGGCTGGCCGGGCCGACGCCCCCGACCGTCGTCGACCTCCGCGAGGACGACGAGGACCGGTCCGTCGCGGTGCCCGGTGCCGTGCGGATGCCGATGTCGCGCTTCGACCCCGTCGCTCTGCCGGCCGGTCCGCTCGTGCTGCACTGCGCCTCCGGGGTCCGATCGCGTCTCGCGGCGGAGCGCGCGGCGGCGGCGGGCGTGGCGTCCGACTCGCTCGACGGCGGGATGGCGTCGTGGCGGGAGCGGTGACCCGTGCCGCGGCCGCGTGCGCCGCGGAACGGGTGGGGTGAGGCGCACCCAGCGCCCTGCCGATCGGCGACCCGGGATGTTCGGTGCTCGCAGCGGAGAGGATCCGTCCTTCTCCGCGGATCAGGGCGGAGCAGTGTCCGAAGCTGATCGGCGGTGGCGTGCTCGCGGCCACCGTTCCGAGGAGAGCACCCATGCCGACGCCTTCACCGCACTCCGCGCGGCAGGCGGCGCTGCTCGATCCTCCCGACCCGCTCGACCCCGGCGCGGAGGCGTGATGCCCGAGGTCTGGAGTCCCGCCGAGAGGCGGCTGCGTCGGCTCGGCTGGATTCCGCGGCGCCCCCTGCCGCGAGGTGCCGTCTGCGACGCGATCGTCTCGCCGCGCCTCAGCCTCAGCCGCGCCTGGCTGCAGACCGGGGAGTTCGAGGTCCTCCCCCATCCCGGAAGGCTCCGCGTGCTCTTCAGCCTCGACGGGACCGGCCGCCTCTCCGCCCGGGGCCGCGACCACCGGCTCCCGGCCGGCAGCGCTCTCGTGACCCGCGCCTCGACGGTGCAGTACGCGGCGGCGCTCAGTCCGTGGGCGCGCTTCGAGTGGCAGCTGCGCCCCTCGGTGCTCCGCGCGAGCGAGTTCGCCTCGCTCACGGACCGGGTCCTCGCCCTCCCCGAGGCCTACTGGCGCGCACTCACCGGTGCGGCGAACACCGTCCTCACTTTCGGCGTCGAGCCCTCGGACGCGGCCTTCGAGCACTTCGAGATCGCGAGCGAGCACCTCCTGGCCTCGGCCTTCTCGGCGCTGCTGCCCTCCTCCGACCGGGAGGACCGGTCCCCCGCCGCCGTGTATGCGAACGGCACGCGCCTGATCGAGCGGCACTACCGCGACCGCTCCTTCACGGTGGAGACGCTCGCGGAGAGTCTCGGCGTGTCGGTCAGCCACCTGCACCGGGCGTTCTCGGCCGCCGGCACCACCCCTCGTCAGCGGATCGAGCGCGCGCGGGCCTTCGAGGCGCAGCGCCTCCTCGACGAGCTCGGCCCGCGGGCGGCGACGGACCTGGACCGCGTGGCGCGGTCGGCCGGATTCAGCTCGCGGATCCACATGCAGCGGACCCTCCGCCGGATCGACGACGCGGGCTGACGTGCGCCGCCGCATCCCCCGCGCCGGACGGGCTCCCGGAGAGGAAACGGCCTGAGCGGCTCCCCCGGTCCGGCGGCGCGACGGAACGTCCACGGTCGGGCATGGAACCTCGTCGCGGCCCGTTCCGCGTCGACCGGAGGCCGGACGTTCGGCAGGATCGGCGCGTCCACCACCCCTCGCACGTAAGAAAGAAAAGGAACACCATGACGGACACCAACTCCCTGGACCCGACGGCAGCGCACTCGCGCTCCCTCCCCCCGCGGATCGACTCGACCCGCGGGGGGCCCGCCCGGCGGACGATCATGACGGGTGCGGCCTGGTCCGTCCCCGTCGTCGCCGCGGCGGTCGCGACCCCCGCGGCCGCCGCGTCCACCGGCCTCACCCTCGCCTTCGACGCCCCGGCGTACTCCTTCCCCGCCTGCACCACGAGAACGGTCTCCGTCCTCGCCACGACCAACGGCGCTCCCGCTGCCGGCGACACGGTCACCATCACTCTCCCCGCCGGCCTGACCAGCGGCGGCGCGCAGACCGTCAGGGCGACGACCGGCGCGGACGGACGCGTGAGCATCCCGGTCACGGCCGGGAACGTGGCGCAGAACGGCATCACCCTCTCCGCCGTCTCCGGCGCCGCGGGCGCGACGGCGACCGCGAGCACCACCGCGACCACGGGGACCGCCGTCCGGTACGTCACCGACGGCGGACGGACGACGACGGAGTCGAACGGCAACGTGCCCTCGGGAGCCAAGGCCGTCGGACCCCGGTACTACCTGACGGAGTCGGGCGAGCTCTACCACGGCGGGGGGCGGATCGCGCGCGGCGTCACCAGCGTCCAGGGCTTCCGCGACGAGCAGAACCGCGACGTCGCCGACTTCGTCGTCGACGGCGTCTTCTACCGCTTCGTCACCGGAGAGGCCGCGCCGAAGGCCATCGGGAGCGGCGTGCCGGCCGGATCGACGGTCCTTGCGCCCGCCTTCTACGTCACACCGAACGGCGAGCTGCGGCGCGCCGGCGGAGCCCTCGTGACCACCGGAGTGACGAGCGCGGACTCCTTCCGCGACCAGAGCAACAACGACGTCATCGACGTGATCGTCGGCTCGGAGCTCGTCCGCTACATCTCCTCCACGAAGAACCAGGTCTACGCCAGGAACGTTCCGGCAGGATCGACGGCCTTGGCGCCCTCGTACCACCTGACGCCGGACGGGCGCCTCTTCAACAGCAGCATCCTGGTCGCCACCGGGGTGACCAGTGCCGACGCCTACCGCGATCGACAGAACCGTGACGTCGTGGACGTGATCCAGAACGGCGCTCTCGTCCGGTACGGCGCGTTCGCGGACAAGACGCAGCCGCAGATCCGCGTCGCCTCCGGTGTGCCCTCCGACGCCACCATCTTCGCGCCGGACGCCTACGTGACCCGGGACGGCCGGGCCTTCGTCAGCGGCGTGCTGGTCGCCACCGGAGTCTCCTCGGCGTTCGGATTCCTCGACGTGCAGAACCGCAACGTGCTCGACACGATGACCAACGTCCTGTGCCCGTGACGCACGGGATCGGCCGCTGATCCGGTCCTGCCCCGTCGCGCGCGGGTCCGAGGGAGGCGTCCCGCGGGTCCCTGTGCTGCGGGACAGGACCAGTCCGTCCTCGGGATGCAGCGTCCTCCAGAAGCGCGGACGCACCTGCTGCGGACCGCCCGGAGCGGACGCACCGGTCCGGTCGAGGACGGCTCGTCACGGAGGGCTCTTCGGGGTCAGCCGCCGGCGAACGGCGGCAGGACGTCGACCGCGGCATCGGGACGCAGCGGCGTGGCCCTGTCCGCGGTCGACACGCCGTCGACCAGGTAGGTGCACCGTGCGAGCACGTCGGCGGCCGAGGGCGCGGAGGCGACGAGTCTCTCCTCGAGAGCGCCCAGGTCGGGCACCTCGTCGAGCTCGTCGGAACCACGGCCGAGGGCGGCCTTGGCCGCCGCGAAGTAGCGGACCCGCATGCTCATCCGCCGATCGCGCTCATCGTGCGCTCGGGCTGCACGAAGCCCGCCCTGTTCATCTCGTGTCCCGCGGGCTTGGCCCACATCGCCCCGCGCCAGAGCTGGGCGACCTCGTGGTCGTCCGCGCCCGCGCGCATCGGGCCGAGCAGGTCCGTCTCCTCGTTCGAGAAGAGGCAGCTGCGGACACCTCCCTCGGCGGTGAGCCGGGTGCGGCGGCAGTCGTCGCAGAAGTTCTCGGTGACGGACGCGATGATCCCCACCTGGCCGAGCACCTCGGACCCCCCGGCCTCGCGGACGTCGAAGAGCTCGGCGGGGGCGCCGTCACGGGGGGCCGCGTGCGGGCTGAGCGAGAAGCGCTCCGAGAGCAGCGCCCGGATGTCCGCGGCGGTGATCATGGTCGCGCGGTCCCAGCCGTGGTCGGCGTCGAGCGCCATCTGCTCGATGAAGCGGAGCTGGTGGCCTCCCGCGAGGGCCCAGGCGAGCAGCTCCGGGGCCTCGTGGTCGTTGATTCCGGGCAGGAGCACCGCGTTGATCTTGGTCTGGTCCAGGCCGGCGGGACCGAGCGCGTCGATGCCCGCGAGCACGCGGTCGAGGAACGGGCGACGGGTGACCTTCGCGAAGGTCTCGGCGCAGATCGAGTCGAGCGAGACGTTGACGCGGTTCAGACCCGCGTCGGCGAGCGCCGCCGCCCGACCCGACAGGCCGATCGCGTTCGTGGTGAGCGAGATCTCGGGGCGCGGGTCGAGGGAGGCGACGTCGCGGATGATGTCGACGAGGTCCTTGCGCAGGAGCGGCTCGCCGCCGGTGAAGCGGATCTGGCGGACGCCGAACTGCTCCACGGCGATGCGCGCGAGGCGGAGGATCTCCTCGCGGCTGAGGAGGGACGCGGGCGGCTGGAACGGCAGGCCCTCCGCCGGCATGCAGTAGGTGCAGCGCAGATTGCACTTGTCCGTCAGCGAGATCCGCAGATCGTCCGCGACGCGCCCGTAGGTGTCCAGGAGGAGCGGGGTGGCGGGGCGGTCGGCCGGGAGGACCGCGCTGCGCTGTCGGGGCCGGAAGCCCGGGATCCCCAGTGCTGTGCTCATCCGCTCACACTACGCCGCGGAACCGGGCGCGACCCGGCAAGATGGACTCGGTCCCGCCGCCGGTCGGGCTCCGCCGCTCGCGAGAGGACACGATGACCTCGATCGACCTGCACGCCGCCCGGGTGCGGGCGCTGCTCGCGCCGCTGGCCACGCGGGGCGCCCGCGAGACGCTGAGCCTGGAGCCGGCCGCCGTCGCCGCCGATCCGGGCGCGTACGACCGGCGGGTCCTCGCCCGCTCCGTCGACTCCCCGCTCGACCTTCCGCGCTTCGACAACTCGCAGATGGACGGCTTCGCGGTGCGGGCGGCCGACCTCGACGCGGCGGCGCCGGAGCATCCCGTCGCCCTGCCCGTCTCGGCGCCGATCCCGGCGGGCGACCGGGCGCCGCGGCACGAGCCCGGCACGGCGACACCGATCATGACCGGCTCGCCGCTGCCGGAGGGAGCCGACGCCGTCGTCCCGGTCGAGCGCGTCGATCCTCCGCGCTTCCCCGCGGCGGGCAGCGTCGCCTTCGCGCATCCGGTGGTGCCGGCGACCTTCGTCCGCGCCCGGGGCAGCGACGCCCGCCGCGGCGAGCTCGCCCTCCCGGCCGGCACGGTCCTCCGCGCGGCCCACTACGGACTCCTCGCCTCCCTCGGGTTGACCGAAGCGGAGGTGCTGCCGCGACTCCGGGTGCTCGTCGTCCCCACCGGCAACGAGATCCGTCCCGCAGGCGCCGTCCTCGAGGAGGCGCAGATCCACGACGCGAACGGCGCCCTGCTGGCCGAGGCCGTCCGCGAAGCGGGCGCGCTGCCCGTCGTCGCCGCCTGCACGAGCGATCGGGCCGAGGACCTCCTGGCGCTGCTCGAGGAGCACGCGGGCGCGGCCGACCTGGTGATCACGGTCGGCGGTGTCAGCGCGGGCGCCTACGAGGTCGTCCGCGACGCGCTCGGCCCGGCGGGCTCGGAGTTCGGCCACGTCGAGATGCAGCCGGGCGGCCCGCAGGGCCTCGGTCTCGTGCGCGTGGCCGAGGGGCTGCACCTGCCGGTCGTCTCGCTTCCCGGGAACCCGGTGAGCGCCCTGGTCTCGTTCGAGGTGTTCCTCCGGCCCGTGCTGCGCTCGCTCGCGGGACGGACGCCCGCCGAGCGGCCGCGGCTCCGTGCGCGCCTCGGCACGGCGCTCGACTCGCCCGCGCACCTGCACCAGATCCGCCGCGGAGTCCTCGACGACGAGGGCCTCGTGCACCCGGTGGGCGGGCCCGGCTCGCACCTGCTGGCGTCCTACGCCCGCTCCACCGTGCTCATCCACGTCCCCGTCGGGACGGACCACGCAGCGACCGGCGACACGGTCGAGATCTGGAGGATCGATGACTGAGAGCGATCGGCTCACCCATGTGCGCGGCGACGGAGCCGTGCACATGGTCGATGTGAGCGCGAAGGAGGTCACGGCGCGCACCGCCGTCGCCGAGGGCTACGTCGAGACCTCGCCCGAGGTGGTGCGGCTCCTCGAGCAGGGCGAGCTGCCCAAGGGCGAAGCGCTCGGCGTGGCGCGGATCGCCGGGATCCTCGGCGCGAAGGCGACCTCGACCCTCATCCCGCTCTGCCACCCGCTGGCGCTGGACGGCGTCGACGTGGACCTCGAGCCGCAGGACGGCCGCGTCCGGATCGAGGCGCGCGTGCGCACGACCGGGCGTACCGGCGTCGAGATGGAGGCGCTGACCGCGGTCAGCGTGGCCGCCCTCACGGTCTACGACATGATCAAGGCGGTCGATCGCGGTGCCGCGATCACCGGTATCCGTGTGCTCGCGAAGGCGGGCGGGAGGAGCGGCTCGTGGACGAGCGGAGGAACCCCGTGACGCGGCGGGCGGTGGCGGTCGTCGCCTCCACCCGTGCCGCCTCCGGCGTGTACGAGGACCGGACGGGACCGGCGCTCGAGGCCTGGTTCACCACCCGCGGCTGGGAGTCCCGGGTGGTCGTCGTGGCCGACGGCGACGCGGTGGGCGAGGCGATCGCCGACGCGATCGGCAGCGGAGTCGACGTGGTCGTGACCACCGGCGGGACGGGCGTCGCCCCGAGCGACGTCACCCCGGAGCAGACCGCCCCCCTCCTGGAGCGGCCCCTGCCCGGCCTCGCCGAGGCGGTGCGCGCCAAGGGCGCCGCCCACGTCCCGACCGCCGTGCTCAGCCGCGGGCTCGCCGGCGTCAGCGGCCGCACCGTCGTGGTGAACCTCCCCGGCTCCCCCGGCGGCGTCCGCGACGGGATCGACGTGCTCGACCCGGTGATCGGGCACCTGCTCGACCAGCTCGGAGGCGGCGACCATGCCCGCTGAGCCGGTCGCCCTCGCCCGGCTCGCGGCCGAGGCCATCACCGTCGACGAGTGCGAGCAGGCGGTCGACTCCCCGACGCACGGCGCCGTCGTGACCTTCGCGGGCGTCGTCCGCGACCACGACGAGGGCCGCGGCGTGCTCCGGCTGTCCTACGAGGCGCACCCGGACGCCCCCGCCGCACTCCTCGCCTCCGCCCGCCGCATCGCCGAGCGCTGGCCCGACGTCCGGATCGCCGCCGTGCACCGGGTCGGCGACCTCGTGGTCGGCGACCTCGCCCTCGCCTGCGCCGTGGCCTCGGCCCACCGAGCGGCGGCCTTCGAAGCCTGCGCGGCACTGGTCGACGACATCAAGGCGTCGGTGCCGATCTGGAAGGAGCAGTCCTTCGTCGACGGCAGCTCGGAGTGGGTCGCGAGCCTCGGCTGATCTTCCTTCGAGCCCGTCCCCGCCGGGCTCGGCGCGGTCGGCCGGAGAGGGTGGCCACGTTTCGCAGAGCGGGGAGCGATCGCCTAGATCGATCCGCTGGCACGCGGATCGATCGTTCGGCTCGGGGGTGTTTCACACAGAGCCCGTCCTCGCCGGGCTCGGCGCGGTCGCGGTGCTCGTCCCCGAGCCCGTCCCTGCCGGGCTCGGCGCAGTCGGCTTTCAAGCTGTCTC
>NZ_PSVQ01000049.1:0-21961 GCF_002932395.1 Rathayibacter sp. AY1D9 | reverse complement strand
GGCCCGCACCGGCGGCGCCTATCCCTGGGGCACCACCGTCATCAGTCACGGGGAGTGGGACCTTTCGGGAGGGGGCGGGTCAGTGGGTGAGACCGTAGTGCAGCGTGGGGTCGAGGTGTTCGATGTCGACGAGGCGGTTGTACTTCGCGACCCTCTCGCCGCGCGCGGGGGCGCCGGATTTGATCTGCCCGACTCCGGTTCCCACCGAGAGGTCGGCGATGAAGGTGTCGAGGGTCTCGCCGGAGCGGTGGGAGACCATGCAGCGCATGCCTGCGTCGTGCGCGGCCGCGATCGCGTCGAGGGTGCCGGTGATGGTGCCGATCTGATTGGGCTTGATGAGTGCGGCGTTGGAGTAGCCGTTGCGGGCTCCGTCGCGGATGCGGTCGGCGTCGGTGACGTAGAGGTCGTCTCCCACGGGCTGCACCCGGTCGCTGATGGCGTGGGCGAGGAGGGCCCAGCCCTCGTGGTCGTCCTCGGCGAAGCCGTCCTCGATGCTGCGGATCGGGTAGTCGGCGATCAGCTTCTCGTAGTAGCGGGCGAGTGCGTCGCGGTCGAGATCGGTGCCGGCGACGGTGTAGTGGCCGTCGCCGTGGAAGAAGCCGTTCGCGGCGGGATCCATCGCGATCGCGATGTCACCGGTGCCGGGCTGGTATCCGGCGTCGGTGATCGCTGCGACGAGGAGGTCCAGGGCGTCTTCGGGCCGGTCGATGGGGGGCGCGAAGCCGCCCTCGTCGCCGAGCCCGGAGGTGCCGTAGGCGGTGCGGACGCGGGCGGCGAGGGCGTGATAGATCTCGGCGCCGACCTGCACGGCCTCCTCCTCGGTGCCGGCGGAGACGGGGGCGATCATGAACTCTTGGAAGTCGAGGCCGTTCGCGGCGTGCGCGCCACCGTTGATGACGTTGAAGTGCGGGACGGGCAGGGAGGCGGTCGCCCCGGTGTGATCGGCGATCCACCGGTGCAGGGGCAGGCCGGTGCGCGCGGCGAAGGCGCGGGCGGCCGCGATGGAGACGGCGACGACGGAGTTCGCTCCGAGGCGGGCGAGGTTCGCGGTTCCATCCAGTGCTCGCAGCGCTTCGTCGATCTCGCGAAGCGAAGTCCAGGGGTGATCGAGCAGGAGGGCGCGGATCTCGCCGTCGACGGCCGCGACAGCGGAGCGGACTCCGCGTCCGCCGAACGCGGGGCCGCCGTCGCGCAGCTCGACCGCTTCGAACGCGCCCGTCGAGGCGCCCGCGGGGGCGGAGGCGTCCAGGACGGTGTCGTCGTCCAGACGCAGGGTGACAGCGACGGTCGGGAAGCCGCGGGAGTCGAGGATCTGCCGTGCGGCGACGTCGGTGATGACCAGCGGGTGTCCGGCGGGGTGGGTGACGTACTCGCCCGTCCCGTGGATGCTGGTGCGGGTGTGGCTGATGTAGGCGTTCATCAGGTTCCTCCTTCGTGGGCGAGCGTGATCGCCGCCCGGTCGGCTCTTGCGGGGTCGAGGTAGCGTCCGCTCCTCGAGATCGGTGTCCCGGACGGCCCGGTGTCGTACAGGTACGGCTGACCCGTCGGGATGTTCAGATCGCGGACCGCGGCATCGCCGAGGTCCTCGAGAAGGGCGCGCAGCGCGCGCAGGGAGTTGCCGTGCCCGACGATGAGCACCGTCTCGCCCTCCTGGAGGGCGGGCAGGATGCGCTCCTCGAGGAGCGGCTGCAGTCGGTGGACGACGTCGCGCAACGACTCCGTCTCCGTCATCGCCTCGGCCGGCTGCCCACGGAACGCCGCGGACCTGTGCAGCTGCACGAAGGCGGCGGCGGACAGAGCAGGCGGGCGGACGTCCATCGACCGGCGCCACTCCAGGAAAGCGTCGGCCCCGTACCGGGCTCCGACGGCGCTTGTGGACAGGCCGGTGAGCGCTCCGTAGTTGCGCTCATTCAGCCGCCACTGGGCCGCGACGATCCGCGGCCGCCCTGGAAGGGCGCCGGCGATGATCCGGGCCGATTCGGTGGAGCGTTGCAGGGTCGACGTGAGGATCAGATCGGGGTCGATCGATGCGTCCCTCAGTAGCGTCGCGGCCTGTCGCGCTTCGTCACGTCCGAGGTCGGTGAGGGGGACGTCGAGGACGCCGCAGAAGAGACCGTCGGCGTTGCCGGTGCTCTCACCGTGGCGCACGAGGACGAGCGGGGGATGCGCGGGCATGGGTCACCTACCTGGTCTCTGATCGAGAAGGTAGGAACCATCAGCCTCGGCGGCAGTTCGAGCTCACGCTCGGGCGGGATCCATCACCACTGCCGTCAGCCTACGCCCGCACCTCGGTCAGGACCAGGGCAGCGGCTCCGAATCATCGACCGGGGCGAGGGGGATCATGAGGGCCGGCCGGTGCTGACGGTGAGCGAGACGGGCGCCGACGGCACCGGAGAAGACCTCCTGCACGGTGCGACGCAGAGACGGCTCCTTCGTGCCGACAATGATCATGACCGCATCGACACGGTCCGCGAGCGTCGCCAGAGCGTGTGCAACGTCACCGGCCATCTGATGCGTCTGCCACGGGACACGGTCACCGACGATCCGGTCAAGCCGCTCGAGGATCGCAGGATCTGGAGCCAGTGGAGTGTCGCAGATGCACTGCGGGCGACACCGGCCCCTTCCCAAGGGTCCGGTCCCCGCCAGCTGCCCGCGCGTACACGTGCGGACGCGGCGGCGTACCCGAGTCGGCTGCTACTGACGAAGCGCGCCTCGGGAACGAACGGTGGGATCACGCTCGACCCGACGATCGGGGTGTCGTCGAGGATGGCACGCGGTCGAACCGATCACCACGGAGACCACCGCGCGCGAGGCGGTGAGAAGCAGCTCAGGCGCAAGGGGGTCGCGAATCGTCGTCGGCGCGGTTCACTCACTGCATGGATGGTCTGCCCTTCGTTGTTCTCGTCGTCATCTTTCTCGCCGCCGCCGCAGTGGTGTGGGTCGCCGGCATCCAGTTGTCGAAGGCCACGGACGTTCTGGACGCGCGCCTGCACCTGGGGAGTGCGCTGGGCGGTCTGATCGTTCTCGCCGTCGCGACGAACCTGCCGGAGATCGCGATCACCGTGTCCGCCGCGCTCTCCGGGAACCTGGACGTCGCGGTCGGCAACATCCTCGGCGGCATCGCGCTGCAGACCGTGGTCCTCGTCGTCCTCGACCTGTTCGGCAAGCGCGGAAAGGGTGCGAAGCCGCTCACCTACCGTGCCGCGTCCCTCACACTCGTGCTCGAGGGGCTCGTGGTCGTCGCGGTGCTCGCCGTCGTCATCGCCGGCAGCCAGCTGCCCTCCGGACTGGAAGTGCTGCGCCTGACCCCGGACGTCGTCCTCATCGCCGGCCTCTGGGTCGTCGGGCTGCTGTTCGTGCAACGCTCCGGCAAGCACCTCCCCTGGCACGAGGACGGGCGAGCCCCCGACGCGACAGCATCCCCCTCGAAGAAGAAGACGCACCCGATGAGCACACGCAAGGCGACCATCGTGTTCACGATCTCCGCCGCGGCGACCCTCCTCGCCGGTGTCGTGCTCGAGCGCGCCGGTGACGCAGCATCCTCGCAGCTCGGTCTCTCCAGGGTGCTGTTCGGAGCCACCGTGCTCGCTCTCGCCACCTCCCTCCCCGAGATCTCGACCGGGCTGCAAGCCATCAAGCAGGGCGACGACAACCTCGCCATCAGCGACATCTTCGGCGGCAACGCCTTCCTCCCCGTCCTGTTCCTCGTCGCCACCGTCCTCTCCGGCACCGCAGTCCTCCCGCAGGCGAACTCGTCCGACATCTACCTCACCGCTCTCGCCGCCCTGCTCACCCTCGTCTACATCGTCGGACTGATCTTCCGACCCACCCGCCGCATCGCCGGCATGGGAATCGACTCGTTGATCGTGCTCGCGCTCTACACCGTCGGCATCGCCGGGCTCTTCGCCATCACCGCGACATGACGTCCGCGCCGCCGTGGGCAGATCGACCAGATCGCTGTAGCTCGAGCAGACACGGCCGCTGGCGTGATCGGCGTAGCGACGAGCCGTGCACCGGTCAGCGCAACTCGTGTGCGATCTCCAGGAACGCCGCCGCGGACGACCCGATTCGATCGGACCAGATGGCGCGGAGGGGTCGCACGAGTGCTGGTCCGCGGAGGGGCACTCGTATCAGTGAGCGCGCGGCGAGATCTGTTTCGACGGTGAGGATGCTCATGACGGCGGGCGCGATGCCGGCGCGGGCGTTCGCTCGGATGATCGCCGTCGTCTCCAGGATCGCGGCGGGAGTCGTGAGCGCGAGCCCGGCGTCGTGGAGCCATGCTTCGAGGGTCGTCCGGGTGCCGGAGCCTTCCTCTCGCGTCAGCAGTGCGGTCCCGGCCAACTCCTCGGCGCCGATACTCGCCGCGCGTGCCCAGGGGTGGTCCGGTGCCACGACGACAGCGAGTTCGTCCTCCGCGACCACGTCAGAGGAGAGCGTGGCCGTGGACGCCGGTGTCTCGACGAATCCGAGCTGCGCGGCACCGGATCGCACGAGCTCTGTGACCGTGGCTGAATTGCCGGCGATCAGCTGCACACTCACCTCGGGTGTGCGCTGTCGGAATTCGAGGAGCCAGCGTGGGAGCAGCAGTTCGGCGATGGTCTGCGACGCCGCGAGAACCAGTGAGCCGGTCGGCTGTCGCAGTGCCGCCGCGCCCGCCTCGAGGCGGCGGGACGCCTCGAGGACCGGGCCGGCCAGCTCGAGCACGAGCCGGCCCGCGTCGGTCATCAGGGACCCGGTCGGAGAGCGGCGCACGAGCGGCTGCCCGATGGCGCGCTCCGCTACCCGCAGACGCGCCGAGACGGCCTGCTGGGTGACGCCGAGGGCTTCGGCAGCGCGGGAGAGCGAGCCCGCCTCGGCGACGCGTTCGAGCACCTCCAGCGTGTCGAGATCCAGGATCCGGTCCGTCAATCGCCGCGTCGCCACAAGCACTCATTGTGCCCCGCCAACACGATCGCTGTATCGGCTGGTGACGGCGATGCTCAGGCTGGAGTCATGACAACTTTCTCCCCCGCCCGCGCATCTTCCTCGATCGGGCATCCTCCGCGGTCGAGGCGCTTGTTCCGGGAGCTGGAGCATCCGGGACTGATCGTGTCGAACCTGACGCCGAACTGGTTCGCGTCGATCATGGGCACCGGCATCGTCGCGGTCGCCGCCGCGTCCCTGCCACTCCAGTTCCCCGGACTCCGTACCGGGGCCACCGTCGTCTGGGCGATCGCCGCGATGCTGCTCGTCGCGCTGACGGTCGCGACCGGGCTGCACTGGGTCCGCTACCGCGCTACAGCGATGAGGCACCACCTGAATCCGGTCCTCTCGCACTTCTACGGCGCGCCTCCCATGGCGTTCCTCACCGTCGGCGCGGGAACCCTCCTCCTCGGCAAGGACTGGATCGGCCTGCCGGCCGCTGTCACCATCGACTGGGTGCTCTGGACCGCGGGGACTCTCGGCGGGCTGGTGACGGCGGTCCTGGTGCCCTACCTCGCGTTCACCCGGCATGAGAACAAGCCCGATTCGGCGTTCGGCGGCTGGCTGATGCCGATCGTTCCGCCGATGGTGTCCGCTTCCACCGGCGCATTGCTGCTGCCGTACGCGCCCGCCGGGCAAGCGCGGGAGACGCTCCTGTGGTCCTGCTACGGCTTCTTCGGCCTCAGCCTGGTCGCGTCGCTGGTGGTGATCACCCTGATCTGGAACCGGCTCGCGCAGCACAAGGTAGGAGCGGCGGGGATGGTGCCGACGCTGTGGATCGTCCTCGGTCCGGTCGGACAGTCGATCACCGCTGTGAATCTGCTCGCCTCGAACGCGCCCACCGTCGTGGACGCCGGCATGGCGCGTGCGCTGCTGGTCGTGGCTCTGGTGTACGGCTTCGCGATGCTCGGCTTCGCGCTGCTCTGGACCGTCATCGCCCTCGCGATCACCCTCCGCACCGCGAAGGAGCACCTGCCGTTTAGTCTGACGTGGTGGTCGTTCACGTTCCCCGTCGGCACCTGCGTCACCGGACTGAACGGCCTCGCCCTGCACTCCGGTCTCACGGTCGTCGCCGGCCTCGCCGTGCTCTACTACGTCGGCCTGATCGCCGCGTGGATCATCGTCGCCGCCCGCACGTTCCACGGTTCCGTGATCCGCGGCACCCTGCTCGCACCACCGCGGCCGGCCTGACCGGGATCGAGGAGCATCGTGGATGTCCGAACCCTGAACGCCCTCGCCGAGACCTGGCGGAGTACCGCGGACGCGACCGGACGCTTCGTTCCGGGCTTCGATCCCCGCTCCGGCGGCACCGCCAGTCGCGTCCTGGTGCTGATGCAGTCACCCGGCCCTCGGACGATCGCCGCGGGATCCGCTGCCGTCTGCAGCGAAGACAACCTCGGGCCCACCGCCGCCGCGTTCCGGGCGGCCCGCATCGAGTCCGGACTCTCCCGCGACCACTACGTCCGGTGGAACCTCATCCCGTGGGAGATCCCTGGCCGCGTCCGCCCCGCGGACATCGAGCAGGGCCGGCTCGCGCTCGGTGAGCTGCTGGAGCTGCTGCCCGCGCTCGAAGCCGTCGTCACCTACGGGACCGTGGCGCTCGACGGGGTCATGCGCTATCTGACCCTGCACGATGATCCCCGTGTCGTCCCCGTCCTCGCGGCACCGCACCCCTCACCGGCCAACGGGCGTCACCGCGCCGACCAGCACCTCCGCTCCGTGAACGCGCTCCGCCTCGCGAATCGTCTCGGATCCGGTCGGCGAGTCGCAGACTGACGGCACTGAAGGGAGACGTCCGCGTCTCGGTCGTCACCGGTCGCCGTGACCGATGAGGTGTTGATCTCAGACGGCCCCCGTCCTCGAACCGCTGACGGGAACGGCATGGTCGTCCACGACGTCGACGGTGTACGCCGCGCCGTGCTCGAGCGTGTGGCCGACGGTGCACTGGCGGTCGACCGCCCGGTGGGTGCGCTCGGACAGTGAGGCGATCCGCTCGGGATCGAGCGCCGACAGGTCGGCGCGGATCACGGCGGCGATCGAGTCGTAGCGGTCCTCACCCTCGGGCTTGGTCGCGGTGATGTCGGTGGTCGCTTCGAAGTCGGCTCCGAGCCGGCTGGCGAGGATGTGGTCCGAGGAGAGCATGCCGCAGGCGGCGAGGGCGAGGTGCAGCAGCTCGCCGGGCGAGAACACGCCGTCGGCGTCCGACCCGCCGATGCGGACCTCGGCTCCTCGCGCGTTGCGGCCGATGAAGCTTCTCGGGCCCTCGCGGGTGATGTGCAGCGGCGTGGTCTCGGTGCTCATGGTCTGCTCCTGTCCGGTGCCCGCGGCACCGCGGGCAGTGTCGGTGTCTCCTGCGGGTGGGCGGTGTCTCAGGTGTCGGTGCGGACGAGGGGGGAGTTCGTGCCGCGGACCCTGATGTCGACGCCGGTGATCTCCGACCGGGCGACGCCCGTGGACGCCGCCAGGTCGACGGCGCGCCGCCCGGCCGCCGTCCAGGTGGCGACGGTGATCGTGCTGCCGTCTGTGCGGGTGATCACGAGTTCGTACTCCGCGTCGGCGGGCGCATCACCACTGTAGGTGCAGCTCCACTCCAGCCGGGTGCCCCACGGCTTCCCCTCGACCTGGATGTCCGCAGCGAGAGCGGGATCGGCCGCGATCGGGTCCATCGGTTCGAGGGTCGCCTCGCTCGCCACGGGAGCGCCCGCGATGCCCGTGCCGAGAGCGACACCTCCGAAGACGGAGGCGGTGACGGCGGCCGCGACGGCGAGGGACGTCACCAGCCGGCGCCGACGTCGGCGCGTCCGGACACGGTGGGCGATGGCGGGCAGCGTCACCATCGACGGCGGCGCCTCCTCGCCGTCGTCCGATGCGCTGATGGCGAGAGCGTCCTCGACGGAGAGGCGGCCGACGATGCCGGGCAGTCCTGCCAGCTCTGCCACGGCCGCGCGGCAGGCCGCGCAGCCGCTGAGGTGCTGCTCGTACTCGAGTCGCTGATCTGCGGGGAGAGCGCCGAGGACGTAGGACGCGTCCCAGTCGCGGTACTCGTCCTCCGTCGCAGAGCTTCCGTGGTGGTCGTTCATCGGGTGACGCCCCTTTCCTGCAGAGCCAGTCGCAGTCCGCGCAGTCCGTAGTGCAATCGAGATTTCGCTGTTCCCTCGGGGATGGAGTGCCGGCGGGCGATCTCGGGGACGGTGTGTCCGAGGAAGTACGCGTCCACCACGATCTGACGATGCTCCACCGACAGCGATGCGAGAGCGTCGGCGACCAGGATGCTGTCCAGGACCGCGTCGGTGCGATCGGGGACGGCGCCGCCGCCGTCCTCGTCCTTCGCCGGCACCTCGCGTCGGCTCCGAGCGGATCGGGCGTCGTCGATGACGAGATTGCGGGCGACGGTGAACAGCCACGCGCGAGCGGCGTCGGCGTCGCGTTCGAGGACCTGCGGGCGCTGCCAGGCCCGGACCATCGTCTCCTGCACGACGTCCTCCGTCAGCGCCGCGTTCCGAGTGAGGTTCTGCACGAAGCGCCGCAAGGCCGGGCCGTGACTCTCGTACAGCGCCGCCAGGAGCTCATCGACGGGGCGGGGCACAACGCTCACCGCCTCGAAGCGCCACGGTGCGCTCCCTCATCACGGTTGCTGCGATCACTGCCGGTCATCCCTTCCGTCCATGCCTGTCGAGAACCGGCGACCCGGCCCGACGATGCGCTTCGCTGCGCGGGGACGGGTCGCCGTCGCATCAGGACGCCGGGGTGGCGGTGCTCATGGCCGCGGCTTCCTTGTTCATCGTGCCGTCAGGGAGGAGGACGTACCAGGCGTCCTTCACACCCTGCCCGTTGACCTGGCCCGGCGCGGTGTCCTTCGCGAACCGGTAGACCGGCCATCCGTCGACGGTCAGCTGGGTCGTCCCGTCGGTGCGCGTGATCGAGCCGACCTCTCCGGTGATCCCGTCCGCGGCGGTCGTGCTGGACGCCGTCACGGCCGGCCAGGTCGTGGCGCACTCGTCGTAGCAGCTGCTGCTGCCCGAGTTCTGCGTGTCCTTCATGAACGTGTAGACGGTGTAGCCGGCCTCGTCCGTGATGATCTCGCCCAGCGGCGAGGACGCCGTCGTGAGAGCCGCCGTCTCAGCGGAGGCGGTCGCGGTGGCGGAGGCCATCGCGGTGGCGGAGGGGCTGTCGGCCGGCGCTTCCGACGAGGCGGCCGAGCCGGCGGCCGTCGAGCATCCGGCGAGAAGGACGGCGGCGAACGCCGCAGTCGTCACAGTGGTCGCGATTCGCTTGAGCATGATGCCTCCTGTAGTGCGGGGGCCGAGGTGGTCCCACCGAGGACACGACACAGCAGTCGCGGACGTTCAACGACGCGAGAAGATCGCTGGGAGAGCATCCGCGCAGCGGGCGGATTCAGTGAGAGCGACGATCCGTTGCGCGCTCCTTCGCGTGAAGGCCCGAGGCTGCGCGCTGCTCTCCACGGCGGCGTGCGAGCAGTGATCGACCGTGTGCGCGACGGCTGCGGCCTGCCCGGCCGCCCGCGCGGCAGCGGTGGCGGCCCGCTCGCCCGCCTGCGTCGCGGCGCGGGCTGCGACGTGCGCCGTGAAGGCCGCCGTGCGGCACTCGGTCATCGGAGCCTCGCCCCGCCCCCAGGCGAGGAGGACGTCGAGCGCGCGCCGGGGGCGGGCATTGTCCGGGTCCCACTCCTCGAACGCGGGGAGGGCGCGCTCCGCGCACTCCGCCGCCCACCGCGCGAGCGCCCGGTGGACCTCCGGCTCCGGATCCGCCAAGGCCGGCTCCTCCGCTCCGCTCACGGGTCTTCCTCCGATTCCGGAGCTCAGCTGGCTCTTCCCAGATGAGGGTGTAGGTCGGCCGGGAGCGTCGGTCCGCAGATAGACGTCGAGGTCTCCCGACGACGGAGGTTCCTACGCCATCCGTCCGAAAGACCTCGACGTGACCGACGCTACCCCGCCGGCCGGCTTCGGCCGCCCTGACCTGACCGCCTTCGCGTCTCATCCCAGTCGAACCTGATCGAGTCTGCTGACCCCCTCGACGAGAACGCAGCGACATCACAGCCACCCAACCCCGACCGTCCGGGAAGCCGGGACACGTCACATGACCTGTGCTGCGGGCGTGTCGAGTGGGTCGTCCAGGGGCGACGCAGGAGCGTCGACGCGACGTGCTGAGAGGTGGTTCCAGTCGAGCGCTAGGACACCGGCTACAGGCATGGCGATAGGTCAGGAACGGCGTCGCTCCCTGCGCAGGAGGGAGCGCAGAGTCTCGGCATTCGCGTAGCCGACCCGTAGCGCGATCTCGGCGGAGGTGAAGTCCGTGGTTGCTGAGAGGTGCCGAGCTCGTTCGATGCGAAGCCGTTGGACGAAGCCGAGCGGAGTGAGGTTGAGCGCCGCACGGACTCGTCGTTCGAGGGTGCGCCGGCTGGTGCCGAGCGACTGCGCGACGAAGGCGACGTTGAACGGTTCGTCCAGGCGGGCGCGCACGAAGCGTTCGAACTCGACGACGATCGGGTCCTCGTGCCGGAGATGTTCGTAGGCGACGAAGGCCGCCTGAGACGGACGCTCGTCGATGATGAGGAGCTTGGCGACATGTTGGGCCAGGTCGGGGCTGATCGATCGCACGAGTGAGAGCGCGAGGTCGATGTGGGCGAACGCGGCGCCGGCGGTGACGAGGTTCCCGTCGACCACGACCATGGTGTCGAGATCGAGGGCGACGGTCGGATAGCGCTTCAGGAACTCCGGCCCCAGGAACCAGCTGGTCGTCGCCCTCCGATGATGCATCCGTCCGGTCTCGGCGACAGCGAACACGCCGGTGCACGCCGCGGCGATCCGGGTGGTCGCCTCGTCGAGGCGCCCGAGCGAGGCGATGACCGAACGAGCATCTCGGCTCTGGAGGACGTCGTTGGTAGCGGCGGCCGTAAGGGTTCCAAGCGCAGGGACGACGACCACGTCGAACTCTCCGGACTCCGACAGCGGGTGGTCCACCGACAGGGTCATCGATGCCGTCGTGGTCACTCGCCGTTTCGGTCCGAGGATGGCGAGTTCGATCGGGTCGATCCGCGGGTCGACATCGCCGCGGGCTCCGTCGGCCACCCGCACGATGTCGATGATCGACGCGATAGCCGAACCGAAGCAGCCGTCGATCGCGATCAGTCCGATACGCATGACGTAAACAATAGCAATACTGCCGTATACGCCACTCCCCACCGGCCCTCGCTCGTCATACGCTGAACTCGTCCCACGAAGAACCCCGACGTCAAGGAGAGTCCCTCATGTCCACACCCGCATCACTTCCGTACGCCTTCGTCGCCAAGATCGTCGCGGCCGATGGACAGCACGACGCGGTCGCCGATCTGCTCGCCGGCGCTGTCGCACTCGCCAACGAAGAAGTAGGAACGATTGTCTGGTTCGCGGTCAGGACCCACGCCGACACCTTCTGGATCTTCGATGCATTCCCCGACGAAGCCGCTCGCGACGCCCACGCCAACGGCGCCATCGTCGCAGCCCTGATGGCCAACCAGCACCTCCTCGGCGCAGCACCCGAGATCCTGGCGGCCGACGTCCTCGCGTCCAAGCTCCCGTAGTCCGCCAACGCACGAGACGATCGCGCCCCGCCGAGCCGTCGCCAGGTCGCGACGCAACGCCACGCTGCGTTGCCGAGCGGTGCGAGACCTATCGGCACACGGACAGGATGCCGGCCGCGAGCGCTCAGCCGGCGAGGGGTCCGTCGCAGAGGAGAGCGACGTCGGTGTCGGGCAGAGCCGTGAGGCCAGCGCATCGCGCGACCACCAGAACGGTTCGCCGGAGCCGCCTGTCGGAATCGAACGGACGACCTCATCACGTCGGCTTTGCGTCTAACGCTTGATGCGCCCACTGGGCGAACGAGCCGCTGACCTGCGCAAACGCCGAGCGTGGAGGACGCCGCCATCCGGTGGTGACCGACGACGACCGACCAGTACCGACCGTTTCACCGGAGCTTGCGGCGGCGTCGAAGCCGAGCAAGCTCCATTCTTTCAACTCACCGCGCCCTCCTCCTCGCCGGCCCCGTCGTCGGCGAAGACGTTTCAGGGGTCTTCTCAGATGACGGTGTAGGTCGGCCGGGCGCGTCGGTCCGCAGATAGACGTCGAGGTCTCCCGACGACGGAGGTTTCTACGCCATCCATCCGAAAGACCTCGACGTGTCCGACGCTACCCCGCCGGCCGGCTTCGGCCGCCCTGACCTGACCGCCTTCGCTCGACTCGACGGCCTCGGTCTGCACACCGGCGCGGACCTGCTCACCGACAAGCAGAGCGACAGGCTACGCGCGCTGTTCGTTGATGACGCTCACGTCGAGGTCGAGGCGACCTGGGGTGTCTACCAGCGCATGATCGCCGCCTATCGCCACGAGGAAGGGCAACGTGGCCGCGAGCTCATGGAGAAGCTGATCACCGACCTCAGCGCCGGCGTCCCCAAGGTGCTCACCGAGCTCACCACCCTGGGCCGGACCCTGAAGAAGCGAGCCGCTGACGTGCTCGCCTACTTCGAACGACCCGGCACCAGCAACGGGCCGACCGAGGCGCTCAACGGACGGCTCGAACACCTGCGCGGCTCCGCACTCGGGTTCCGCAACCTGACCAACCACATCGCCCGAAGCCTGCTCGAGACCGGCGGCTTCAGACCCCAACTCCTACACCCCCGATTGGGATGAGCCGCTCAGCTCCGGCGCGGCCGCCCCGTGAAGTGCTTCACCCCGTAGACCAGGAGGAGCAGGATGCCGCTCAGCTGCAGGGCGAGCGAGAAGCCGGAGGCGAATTCACCGGCCGGCCACACCAGCCTCAGCACCAGCGCGACGAACATCGCTGTGACCCCGACGACGAACAGGACTCGATTCCGCATCCGTCGAGTCGACCATCCGCACGCGGGCCCTGGCCAACCGCCAGTGCTCAGCTCAGGCGCTCGGTCAGGTGGACGGTGACGATGTCGCCGAGGTCCTTGCCGATCGTCTTCCGCAGCTTCGCGCTGATCGACAGCATGTGACCGCCGGCGCCGGTCGGCAGCAGGCCCGCGGTCACCGGCTCGCCGTCGACGGTGGCGACCACCTTCACGGACCTCCCTGTGCCGAGCAGCTCGACGGAGCCGGGCACCTCGACGCACGACCAGAGGTCGCCCTTGACGGTGACGCCGATCGGAGCGGTGAAGGCGAGGTCCAGGGGGCCGGCGCTCATGCGCTCTCCTCCGCGGACGCCGCGCTCTCGCCGGAGGAGCCCTGCCCGCTGTACCGGTCGAGGATCTCGTCGTACATCGCGGCGTCGAGCAGACCATCGGACAGGGCCCGGCAGACCTCCTCGAACTCCCCCGGGTCGAGGGTCGTCCAGTCGAAGCCGTCGCTCGGCGATCCGGACCGGTAGCGCCAGCGGCCGAGCTCGTCGACGGCCTGCTCCCGCGTCAGCTCCCCCGCGGCGAAGCGCTGCGCGATCCCGTACGGTGTCGCGCCGGAGAAGCCGGAGCGCACGTGCGGCAGCGCGGCGGCGGTCTCGATCCCGTCGGACACCTCGTCGATCGACATGCGGACCCCTCCCGTCCGAGGGTCCACCGACCCTCCCGTCGACCCTACGACGAGACGTCGCATCCCGGTCGGGCCGGGCGACGAGCACTGCCCTCGACTTGCGGCTACCGTTCCTCCATGACCGGACGCGCCGCTACGTCCCGGCACGAGTTCCGCGTCGACTCGCGCACGCTCGTCGCCCACGACTTCCTCGGCACTCGAGCCCCCCGCGCTGTCGTCGTCTGGTGCGGAGGGACACCGCACACCGGCGCACTCCTCGCTCCCCACGTCGACGCCGCTGCGGCGCGCGGCATCCGGCTCGTCTCCGTCGCCCGTCCCGGCTTCGGCGGCTCGATGCGCACTCCCGGACGGAGCATCGCGGACGCGGCCGCCGATGTGCTCCGCGTCGCCGACCTGCTCGGGATCAAGCGCTTCGTGGTGACGGGCTACTCCGGCGGCGGCCCGCACGCACTGGCCGCCGGGGCTCTCGGAGGTGATCGCGTCCTGGGCGTCGCGACGTTCGGCAGCCCGGCGCCCTTCAGTGACGACGGAGCGTGGTTCGACGGCATGCAGGATCCGGGCGCTCTCCGCAGCGCGCGCGACGGCCGGGCTGCGCGCGAGGAGTGGGAGGAGACGGCCCGCTTCGATCCGGAGCAGTTCACCGGTGACGACTACTCGGCCCTCGACGGCCCGCTGACGGCGCTCGGCGCAGAGGCCGGACGCGCCTCGGAGCTCGAACAGGGCGGGAGCGTCGACGACGACCTCGCTCTCGTCATGCCCTGGGGAGTCGACCTCTCGCGCCTGGCGGCGCCGGTCCTCCTCCTCCACGGCGCCGCGGACAGGGTGGTCCCGGTCGCGCACGCGGAGCGGATCCGCCGCCTCCACCCGGCCGCGGAGCTCACGATCCGGCCCGGTCGAGGCCACATCGGCGTCCTGCTCGACTGGCCGGACGTCCTCGACCGCCTCCTCGCGGACGGGTTCCCCGGGGACCGCTCCGGCAGCGGAGGCTGAGCGTCTCATCGCGGCCGGCAGCGGATCCGACGCGGAAGGTGGGCCTGGAAGGGCCACGCTTCGGGAGGGCTCCCTCCGCGAGGATCACGGCATGGCCCCCCACACGGATCCCCGCCGATGACTCTGCAGGACCTCGCCGACGAGCTCGCCCAGGCTCTCGACCGCCCGGTGACGATCGAGGACGCCTCGAGCCGGGTACTGGTGGCGACGCGCGCGCGCGAGGAGGCGCCCCGCGACGGGGTGTTCCCCGTCCAGGATCCGCGGGGCCGGCTCGCGACCCTCCTCCTCCCCCGGGAGCGGCCCGCACCGCTCACTCCGGCCGAGTACTCGCTCATCGACGCGGCCGTCGGAGCGATCCGCCGCCTCCTCGGCCCCTCGACGCGGGCGGGCGGCAGCTCCCGGCGCGCGGACGTCCTCGCGGCGCTCCTGTCGGGCGACGGCGGCACCCGGCGCGCCTCCTTCGCCGAGGCGGTCGAGCGCCGCTGGCTGCGCCGGGACGCCCAGACCGTGGTCCGCGCGGTGCGGCTGACCGGCCCGACCGGCTCCCTGCAGCGGACGGCGCTGGCGCGGCGGATCGACGCGAGCGCCGCCTCCGGCCTGACGTTCCTCGGCGACCAGGAGGGCGTGCTGTTCTTCGTGAGCGTGGAGGCGCCCGAGGCCGCCGCGGAGGCGGACGACGTCCTGCGGGCGGAGGCGCGCGGCCGCGGCACGGCCGTCGACGCGATCGGCTCGGCGCGCTTCGACGTCCGCGACGACGACCTCCTGCCGACTGCCGAGCGGGCCGCTCTCGCGGCGACCATCGTCGGCTCCCTGCCCGACGGCCGTGGCCGGGCCGACATCGCCGAGCTCGGGGCCTGGGTGCTCCTCGCCTCGATCGGGGCGGACAGCTCGCAGCTCGCCATGCTCTCGCCGGCCGCGGCGACGCTGCTCGAGCGGGGCGACGAGGTGCAGCGGCGGACCGTGGAGGCCTACCTCGACGTGCGCGGCAGCGTGCGGGAGGCGTGCGGGCTCCTCCACATCCACCGCACCACGCTCTACTACCGTCTCGACAACCTGCCCGAGGCGGTCCGGGACGCGCTCGACGACGGCCTCGCCCGCAGCACGCTGCACCTCTGCCTCAAGCTGATGAAGTTCCGCGACGGGCTCGAGCGGCGGCGTGCCTCGTGATTGTGCCCGGGGACCTCCCGCAGGTCCGCCTCTACGGGCGGCGCGAGAGCCGCGACGCGTGGGAGATCCGCGACCTCCTCTCGCGCAGCGTCGTCTCGTTCTCGTGGACGCCGATCGACACGGACGAGCAGTGCCTCGCCGTCGCGGGGCATCCGCTCGCCACCGCGTCGCTCCCCCTCGTGGTGTTCCCGGACGGCAGCCGCGCCTCCGATCCGACGCTCGCCGAGGTCGCGGCCCGGCTCGGCTGGGTGGGCTCGCCGCGGCTCGCGGAGTACGACCTCTCCATCTACGGAGCCGGCCCGGCCGGGCTCTCGGCCGCCGTGTACGCCGCCTCGGAGGGGCTGAAGGTCGTGGTCCTCGAGCGCTCGGCGATCGGCGGGCAGGCCGGCTCCAGCAGCCTGATCGAGAACTACCTCGGCTTCCCGCACGGGATCGCGGGAGCCGATCTGGCCGAGCGCGCGCGGCAGCAGGCCGTCTCCTTCGGCGCCGAGCTGCTGCGGATGCGCGAGGGGATCGGCGGGCGCTTCGCCGACGACCGGATCCACGCGCTGCTCGCCGACGGGACGACCGTCGTCGCCCGCACCAACATCTGCGCCACGGGCATCCAGTGGCGCCGGCTCGGCCTCGAGCGCGAGGACGAGCTGCTCGGCGTCGGCCTCTACTACGGTGCCGGCACGAGCGAGGCGCCGCTCTGCGAGGGCGAGGACGTCGTGGTCGTCGGAGGCGGCAACTCGGCCGGGCAGGCCGTGATGAACCTCTCGGCGCACGCGCGACACGTGACCATGCTGGTCCGCGGCCCGGATCTGGCCGACAGCCTCTCCTCCTACCTCGCGGAGCGCGTCGTCCGGCAGCCGAACGTGACGATCCTGCTCGACTCGCGCGTCACCCGCCTGCACGGCGCCGACGCCCTCGAGTCGATCGAGGTCGAGAACTCGGCGACCGGCGCGCACGGGGCGCTGGCCACCTCCCACCTCTTCGTCTGCATCGGCGGCGAGCCGGACACCACGTGGGCGGCGGAGACCGCGATCGTCCGCGACTCCGGCGGCTACCTCGTGACGGGACCTGACCTCGCCGGCGAGCACGCGGCTCGCGACTGGCCGCTCGAGCGGGCGCCGTTCTACCTCGAGACCAGCGTCCCCGGCTCCTTCGCCGCGGGGGACGTGCGCCGCAGCTCGGTCAAGCGCGTCGCCTCCGCCGTCGGCGAGGGCGCGATGGCCGTCACCTTCGCCCACCGCCACCTGCAGGAGACCTCGTGAGCCGCCGGCTGCCGACGGTGCGCCACGGCGTCGGCTTCTGGATCGTCGCCGCGACCTTCCTGCTCGTGATGGCGTACTCGACGGTGCCGACACCCCTCTACCCGCTCTACCAGCAGCTCGACGGCTTCCCGCCGTTCGTGATCACGGTCGTCTTCGCCGCCTACGCGGTCGGAGTGATCGTGAGCCTGTACCTCGCCGGTCACGTCAGCGACTGGCTCGGCCGCCGCCGAGTGCTGCTGATCGCGGTGCTCGTCTCGGCGATCTCGGCCGTGCTCTTCTCGCTGACGACGGAGGTGCCGGGGCTGATCGTCGCCCGCTTCGTCAACGGCGTCAGCATCGGGATGCTCACCGCCACCGCCACCGCGCACCTCGGCGAGCTGCGCGCCCGCGCCCGGCCGGACGAGAACACGATCGTCGCCGCGTCGATCTCGGGCGCGGTGAACCTCGGCGGACTCTCGCTGGGCCCGCTGCTCGGAGGGGTCTTCGCCGAGTTCCTGCCCGATCCGCTCCTCCTGCCGCACCAGGTGTTCCTGGTCGCGCTGCTCGTGGCGGGCCTGGCGCTGCTCCTCGTGCCCGAGACGGTCGACGTGCCGGAGACGGCGCCCCCTACCGGCCGCAGCGGCTCTCGGTGCCGGCGGACGCGCGCCGGGCGTTCCTGCTCGCGGCGTTCGGAGCGTTCTCGGCCTTCTCCGTCCTCGGCCTCTTCACCTCGCTCGCACCGACGTTCCTGGTGCAGACCTTCCAGGTGCGCGACCACCTGCTGGCCGGCGCGACGTCCTTCGCCGTGTTCGCCTCCGCGGCCCTCGGCCAGCTGCTGCTCGTGAAGGTGGGGATACGCCTGCAGCTCTCGATCGCGGTGGCGGGCTGCGCGGTCGGGCTGGCGGCGGTCGCGGCCGGAGCGATCGCTCCGCAGCTGGGAGTGTTCCTCGCCGGGGCCGTCGTCTCGGGCTTCGGGGTGGGGCTGCTCTTCAAGGGCTCGATCGGCACGGCGGTCGCCCTCGCGGATCCCGCCCGCCGGGGCGAGACCCTGGCGGTGGTGTTCCTGGTCGCGTACACGGGGCTCGCGGTGCCCGCACTGGCGGCGGGAGCGGCGCTCAACCTCGTCGCCGCGACGACGGTGCTGACGGTGTTCGCGGCGCTCGTGCTGGCGGCGACCGCGACGGCCGGCGTGCTGCTGCGCGCCCGCAGCGCGGCGGCCGGGCGATGAGCGGCGGAGCGGGGCGGCGCTGCGGGGTGCGGGCCGGCGGCCGTCCGGGTGCCGGCCGCGTGCACCCCGGACGGCCGCCCGCCGCATCAGAAGTCCTCGCGCCGCTCCTGCTCGGCCTCGGCGGCCGGCTCGAGCGCGGCGAGATCCCCGAGCGCGAGGCGCAGCTGGCGCAGCAGCCACTCCTCGGTCAGCGCACCCGCGTCGAGCGCGTCCAGCCGGCGGAGGCGCTCGGCGGCCGACCCGGTGAGGTCGGCGGGCGTCCCGGCGCTCATGCGCCGTACCCCGCTCCGCGGAGCAGGCGGCGCAGGTCGACGAGCTGCTGCTCGTCCACGTCCTTGTGGTGCGGCCGGTGGAGGGTCTCGGTCGTCGAGCCGACCGTCACCGAGAAGGCGCCGTCGTGCTTCTCGTGGACGGTGCCGACGGCCTCGAGCAGCGTCAGCACGTCCGCCCAGAGGACGTTGTGGCTCGGCGAGTCCTCGAGCAGCCGCTCGAGGGTGTCTCGCTGGTTCGAGTGGAGGTGGCGGGTGTCGATCATGAACGGCCCTTCGGTGTCTGCGCACGCGCCCCGGTGGCGGTGCTCGGCGTCGCGTCCGACGGTAGGCGCGCGGGTGGAGCCGGTGCGCGAGTCGGATGACTCGAAGAGCGGACGCCGCGGGGCGGCCCCGCGAGAGGTGCGGCCGTGAATCCGGAGCCGGGCGACCGCCTCGACGAGGAGGACTCTCCCCGCACGCCCGCGCTGCCCGAGGCCGCCGTCTCCGCCGCGTCGCTCCCGGACCGGCCGGCCGCGTTCCTCAACGCCCTGCTGACCGAGCACTTCGTGCTGGAGTCGGCGCGCGGGATCACCGTGACGGAGTCGAGCAGCCGCGCCTCGCTCTACCTGACGATGCTCTCCAGCTCGCTCGTGGCCTTCGGCTTCCTCGCCCCGACCCGGTACGCGATGGGGTTCCTCGCGGTGATCATCCCGGTCGTCGTGCTGCTGGGGGTGTTCACCTACGAGCGGCTGGTGCAGACCTCGATGGAGGACATCGCCGCGCTGACGGCCATCCAGCGCATCCGCCGCTACTACGGAACCCTGCTGCCGGGCGCGGGCGCCTACTTCGCGGTGCCGCGCGGCCGACACGCGCCGAACGAGCTGCTCGAGATCGGCCGGCGGCAGAGCTGGCGGGGCATCTTCTTCACGATGTCCTCGGCGATCGCGGTGGTCAACTCGATCGTGGCGGGCGCCGGAGTCGCGCTCGCGCTGACGCAGAGCGGCGCGGACGAGGTCCCCGCGATCGCGTGCGGGATGGCGGCCGCCGTCGTCCTCGCCGTGCTGCACGGGGTGTACCAGTTCCACCGCTACCGGCAGATGCGGCTGCGGATCGCCGAGGCGGAGGCGCTGGACGGTGTCGAGAGGGGGTGACGGGGCGGGGTCCGGCCGGCGGGCGGGGTCCGGAGCTGACGGGCGTCGTTCAGGCGCGGCGTCGGCCGCCGGCTGGTCAGCTGGCTCCGACCTGCTCCCGCGACTGCTCCCGCGACTGCTCGAGAGTTGTCGCAGTCGACGCCCAGTGCGACAACTCCTGGACTCTCGTGGCGATCGCTCGTCGGCGGGCCGCCGCGAACATTCAGCAGTCGCCGTGGTCGGTCGCGAGCACGGCGACTCCTGGCTACTCGCCGCCTGTGGACAAGCGTTGGGTGTCGGCGGCTCCGACGGCCGCGGCTGCTCGAGAGTTGTCGCAGTCGACGCCCAGTGCGACAACTCCTGGACTCTCGTGGCGATCGCTCCTCGGCGGGCCGCCGCGACCATCCAGAAGTCGCCGTGGTCGGTCGCGAGCACGGCGACTTCTGGCTGCACGCCGCCTGCGGACGTGCGCAGGGAGCCGGCGGCCGGCGACTGTCCAGGAGTTGTCGCAGTCGATGCCGAGTGCGACAACTCCTGGACTCTCGCGAAAGTCCTGCGCTCTCGCGGAGGCGCGCGGCTCAGCCGCGCTCGGCGCGCTCGGCGAGGAGGTACTGCCAGTCGCGCGGCACGCGGTCCTTCGGCCCCGGGGTGGTCTGGCTCGCCGGGTGGCTCTGCGGGTCGGCCAGGGCGGGGCCGTCGGCGTAGTCGTCGGTCCGGTAGTCCCAGAACCAGTCCTCGCCGGGCTCGAAGCTGCGGATGACCGCGTGGCCGGTCGAGTGGTAGTGGGCCGTCGCGTGGCGGTTCAGCGAGTCGTCGCAGCAGCCGATGTGCCCGCAGAGCGCGCAGCGGCGCAGGTGCAGCCACCACGAGCCGGACTGCTCGCACTCGACGCAGCCGGGGCCGCTCGGCGGGACGGAGGGGTCGATCATCTGCTGCGACGTCATGCGCTCAGCATGCGCCTCCCGCGGCGGCAGGCACCAGGTCGGATGACTCGATCCTGCGGCTCCGTCACGCGCTCCGGGCGTCCTCGAGGCGGAGGAGCGCGTCGCGGAGCCCGGCCCGCGAGGTCACCCCGAGCTTGGGGAAGATCCGGTACAGGTGCCCGCTGACGGTGCGGGGCGAGACGAAGAGCTGCTGGGCGATCTGCTTGTTCGACAGGCCGGCGGCGGCCAGGGAGACCACGCGCCGCTCCTGCTCGCTGAGGTCGGCGGCGACCGGCGCCTCCCCCGCTCCGCCCGCCGCCCGCAGCTCGTGCTGGGCGCGGGCGAGCCAGAGCTCGGCCCCCACCGCGGCGAATCCCGCGGCGGCCTGGCGGAACCGGGTGCGCGCCTCCAGCGGGCGCATCCGGCGGCGCAGCCACTCGCCGTGGCAGAGCTGGACGCGCGCCCGCTCGAACGGCCACTCCTCGGAGGCCGGGTCGAGGGAGCGCTCGAAGAGGGCGCCCGCGCCGCCGGTCTGATCGAGGACCGCGGTCGCCGCGAGGGCGAGCATCCGCCCGCGGGGAGCGAGGGGCCGCGCGGCGAGGTCCGCCGCGGCCGTCGCCAGCTCGGCGCAGTGCTCGGGCAGGCGGAGGCGCGAGGCGGCCTCGGCGGCGTCGAGGAGCTCCAGCGGATCGCCGCCGGCGCGGGAGGAGGAGCGGGCGTGCGCCTCCTCGAAACGGCCGCCGCCGAGGTCGAGCGAGCACAGGGCGTGATCGGCGGCGCGCGCGACCGACGCCGCTCCGTGCCGCAGCGCCCAGGCCGTCGCGCGCTCGGCGCACTCGAGGGTGCGTGCCCGGTCGCCCTGCACGGCGTGGACCCGGGCGCGAGTCGCGTCGATCAGCGCGCGCACGGCGGGCAGGTCGTCGGCGCGGGCGGCGGCGCGGTCGAGGTCGGCCGAGGCGTCGTCGAGGCGACCGCCGTCGAGTGCGGTGGTGCCGCGGCGGAGGAGGGCGAGGGCGCCGCGTAGGCCGTCCGCCTCCTCCCCGCCGTCGAGGAGCCCGGCGAGGCGGTCGCGGCGCTCGTCCGAGACCTCGAGCAGCGACCAGGCGAGGTGCAGCGCGACCGTCTTCCACGGGTCGCCCGTGACCGCGGAGTCCTCGGCGAGCCGCAGGCGACGCTCCCACTCCTCGTCCGGGACCGGCTGCACGCAGGCCTCCACGAGGCGCAGGACGGGATCGAGGGGGTGCTCCTCGCCGACGGCGAGCGCCTCCTGCCACCATGCGGGATCGCCGCGGAGCATGCAGGCGAGGTGGAGAACGGTCGCCAGCAGGTCGGCGGCGGCGTCGTGAGGGGCGACGCGGTCGGCGGAGAGGCTGCCGGCGTCGCCGCGGGAGGCGTCGGTCTCGGCGGGAGCGACACCACAGACAGGAGAGTCACCGCCGACAGGAGAGTCACCGCCGTCGGCGAGGAGCACCCCCTCGATCCCGTCCTGCGCCTCGTGGAGGCCTGCGTGCAGCCGGTCCCGGACGAGGAGTG